>JAUUYW010000014.1 GCA_030590265.1 Candidatus Krumholzibacteriia bacterium | reverse complement strand
CATGGGGCACAAGGGCATCCGCGCCGACAGTGAATATTACGCCGGCGTTTTGGTTGCCAATCGCATCCTCGGTGGTGGCTTCTCCACCCGCCTGTTCAACGAAGTGCGCAGTCGCCAGGGTTTGGCCTACTCCGTGGGCAGCAGCAGCGGCACCGGGTTCCGTTACCCTGGTCTGTTCATGGGTTTCGTCATGACCAAGAGTGAAAGCTCTGAAAAGGCCACTGAGGCCATCCTGACGGAAATCCAGCGCATGCTGGACGAAGAAGTGACCGACGAAGAGCTGACTCGGGCCAAAGACGGCATCCTCAACTCCGAAGTTTTCAGTTACGATTCCAAGCGTGAGATTCTCGACCGCATGGTCATGTTCGAGCGTTATGGCTATGCTCCCGATTTCCTGCAGAAATACCAGGCAGCGGTGCAGAACATGACCCAAGCCCAGGTGCTTGAAGCTTGTAACAACGTGTGGAATCCCAACCAGATGTCGATTCTGGCCGTTGGCAACTATGCCGACTGGGATGGTGACTTCACCGCTTTTGGTGCCGTGACCATGGTGGATATCGAGATTCCCGAGCCCGCTCTGGACATCCCCGATCCCACCGAAGAGACATTGGCTGCTGGTCAGAAAATGATGACCTCTTGTGCCGAAGCCAGTGGTGGGGTGAAAAAATTCCAGGGTCTGAAGAGCCTTTTCGAAGTCATGGTTCTGGAGGCCACGATTCAGGGCATGGACCTGACCTTCACCACCGAGAAAACAGTTCAGTATCCCGACAAGTCCTACCGCCTGACCAAAACTCCTTTTGGAAACCAGGAAATGGCTCTGGATGGCGACGCGGCCTGGGCCAGTGGCATGCAGGGCACCCGGGATCTTGAAGGTGATGAACTGACTGAAGCCCAGGATGAGTTGAAAACCGATACGATTGGTGTTTTCCGCAATCTGGACAAGCTTCAGTGCCAGGCTTTGCAACCAACCAAGGTCGATGGTGTCATGTGCAATCCTGTGCATGTGTCCGGCATCGGTGACAGTTATCAGATCTTTTTCCTGAATGCCGAGAGCAATCTGCTGCACATGGTTCAGTCACCTGGGCAATCGCCCATGACCGGCGCACCGGTGACTCAGAAAATTTATGTGGACGAGTACCAGGAGCTCGACGGCTTCACCATGCCCAAATCCATTCGGATGACCTACGACGACGAACCGTTCGCCACAGGCACGGTTGAGGAGTTCAAGGCCAACCCCAAGGTTGATGGGAAAATTTTCCAGAAAAAGTAAAAAACTTTTGGGAAATGCAGTTGAAAAAAAAACCGGGCTACCTATTGGTTGCCCGGTTTTTTTACAATTGAAGTCTGCTCCCTATTGACCGCAATACCAATGAGTGGTATCCTGCCGGTGAGAGATTTATATAGCTGCTTCACGGTCTACCTGAGGAAATACGAGAAGTGCGCGAGCTTCGACTTTTCTCAGGGTCTGTCGCCATTGAAGCAGCTATAGTCATATTATAGCATGTTTGATCACTATGAGTCCAGAATAATAGCAATAATTAAAGAAAAATACTGATTATCTTAAAAATATTGTTCCGGGCTTTCTGGAGAATTCAACAGTCACGGAGATTTTAGGAATGTTTTCGGGGGTATTTTCAAAAAAATGATGAATAAAACCGATTCCACCTGGGTATGGCCCTGGAGATGAATTGATGCAACCCGATATTAGCCGGTTCGTATCAATGCGAGGCAGGGACTTTCATCCCCCCCGTCGGGTCCCCGCCAAAAACAACCTGGGAGAGAACCATGGGTCTTTTGGAACTGATTATTTTTCTGTCCATTCTGATGCTGGCCATGAGCGTGGGCTTGCTGCTCTTAAAATTTGTCTTCGTCCTGATCCTGTTGCCTTTCAAGCTGATGTTTGCCTTGACCAAGGGCCTGCTGGGATTGGTGTTCTTGATCCCGCTCCTGTTCATTGGGGTTGCTTTGTTAACCGCCGTGGTTCCTTTGGGTCTACTCTTTCTGATTCTACCGATCATTGTGATCGGAGGCATCACCGTCAGTTTGGTGAGCGCCTGACCCGAGCCTCATTTTGGGAAGGGTTCCGGGTTCTGTTCCAACTGATCCTGCTCATTTTGGTTCTGACAACTTCCGGCAGTGTCCTGTTGCCGGGAGTTTCTCATGCCCAACCATCTCCAGTGGAAGTTGATGCCCGGGAAGTCCCTTGGCACGTGGTGCGGCGCCTGGCCCTGGAGGCTGGGCACTTTCCTCCTGTTTATCAACCCATCAGCGAAGAAGAACTGGCCGATATTTGGCCTCAACGGTATGCCGAAAATCATCGCGGTTTGAATTGGTCGACCTGTGATTGCAAAGAAAATCCGTTTACCTTTCGCTTGCAGGGCCGAGTGCTTCTGGGTTATCAGGAATTGGGGGATGTCCTGCCTGGTGAAGCTGGCCTGGGGTGGGCTGCCGGTTGGAATGCTTCCCTGGAACCTCGTTTTGATGTGAGTGCCGGACGGTGGTGGGCCGCTGTCAGCGCGCGATTGCAGGGGCGCTGGGCCGATGGCGGCCGGCAATTGGAATCTTCCGATATCTGGGCCTGGCCCAATTGGCGACAACCTACAGGAAAGTTCCAAGTTGGCCGGGCCCGCACTCGTGGTGATGCCTGGATTCTTGATTTCCCCCGACTTGTGGTTGGCTGTCGTCTTGATGGCTGGAATCTTTCTGCCGGTTGGCAGCCGGCGAAAACCGGGCCTGGGGTTAGCGGCGCCCTTGGTTTGGACCGCAACAGTCCGACCTTTCCTTCGGTGGTCCTGCGCCGAAATCGGCGGTTTGCCTGGAACGGTTTCATGAAACCTCTGGCACCTCACAACCTTTTGTTCAGAGTGGGGAAACTCACCAACCGGGATGTCCATTATGTGGACGAATGGGGTCACCAGATGAAACGGGCCCAACCCTGGTTTTTCCAATGGCTGGTGGGCTGGGATGTTTTTAGCTGGTTCCGGACCACTTTCACCCACACCACCATGGCCACTGCTCGTGAGGGCACCCTGTGGCCTGATCTGTTGCAGATCAATTTCCCGTTGATCGGCACCACCTGGCGAGAAGCCGACAGTGGTCCCATCACCGATCGCATTTTTTCCGCCCAATTCGAGTTCCGCTGGCGCCATGCTCCCTGGCCCTTGTTACCCAACAAAGCCGGGCGATTGTATTGGGAATATGCAGGAACGGATTTTTTGCCCAGCGGACCAGGAGGCGTTGTTCCCCAGCTGTCCATCCCCGCATCGGTGGCCGGTGTTGAATTCGTGAATCCGGCCTGGGATCTGACGTTGGAATATTTTGGTTTGTATCATCCGGGGGCGTTGTGGTACAGCAACGGCGGCTATCCCGAAGGGTACACCCAGGATGAGTGGTTGCTGGGTCATAGTGCCGGGGGCGGAGCTCGGGGCGGCATCGCTCAGGTGCGAATTCGTCCTGCCCAGATCTCATGGGAATTTGGCTTCAAACTGGGTTATACGAACTGGCAGCATGAAATATATTTGCCGGGTGAAGGGGAACGTCGTTCGGTGGCCCTGTTGGTGGGACGGGACCCGGTTGATCAAGGTGATTCTCTCCAGTGGGATGGTGTTGTGGAGTGGGTCAGGGAAGACTTCCAATCAAGAAGGGTCTCGCCAACCAGCACCGACTGGTTGCGTGCATCCCTCAAGATTGGCTACTAAGTTTCTCGAAACACGCTTAACGCTTCTTCATGCTGATGGTCAAAGTGAAAACGGCCACTGGTTCGTCCTGAAGCTTGTCCGGCACCGTTGCGATCACTTCCACCGTGTCTTCTTCCCGCTCACCACTGGCTTCGGCTCGTTCCAAGAGGTTGGCAAGCTTCTTCCCGTCCAGACAAGTGAACACGGTGGCCCCTTCGGCCCGTTTGAGAAACTCGGCGTGAAAATCCTTGAAAAGAAATGCCACCCGGCTGCGTCGAGCCCGGATCATGTTCATGACGATGAGCCCGCCGGCCATGTCAGCCCCCACACAGAGGGCGCCGAAATACATGGTGCGCAGGTGGTTTTTGACGATCCAGGACAAGGGAATCCTGATGATGCAGACCTCGGCATCGGCCTGCACAATGGTGGGGCGAACCAGGGCGATCAGGGGGATTTTGGCCAGGGCAAAGAGGCGGATGCTCCAGGTGGCTTTGACGTTGGTCCAATTGGGCATAAAGCATGTCTCCGGGAAGGGGTTTCGCCGAAGGTATCCGAGGTGTGCCATTCTGGCAATTAGAGATAGTAATTAGGGAACCAAGGCGCTGTTGAGACCAATATTGTCACCAACGGTCCCTTTGTGCTATTTTCCCAAGGAATACAGACCAATCTTAAATCACAGAAGCAAAGGCCGGATACTTCCATGCATGCTCAGCAAAACGTCGAGCCCTATGTCGCCCAGAACCATGTGCGAATTGTCACAGCCGCCAGTTTGTTCGACGGGCATGATGCGGCTATCAACATCATGCGGCGCATTCTGCAGGCCAGCGGGGTGGAGGTTATCCACCTGGGGCACAATCGCTCTGTGAAGGAGATCGTCGATTGCGCCATTCAGGAAGACGCTCAGGGCATCGCCATCACCAGCTACCAGGGTGGTCATGTTGAGTACCTGAAATACATGTTTGACCTGTTGAAAGAAGCTGGTGCCCAGATCCGCATCTTCGCCGGCGGCGGGGGAACCATCCTGCCTGTGGAAATCGACGAGCTGCACGAGTACGGCATCGCGCGCATTTTTTCTCCTGACGATGGCCGGAACATGGGCTTGCAGGGGATGATCAATGAAGTTTTGCAGGGATGTGACTTTCCCGTTGGCGAAGCACCCACCACAAAGAACCTGCAGGTTGATGGAGCCTTGGGTCAACGATTGCAACAACTCGAAAACCGGGACCCTCGGGCCCTGGGCCGTTTGATTTCCGTGGCTGAAAACTATCCTGATGCCGGTGATGAATTGATGAACGCCGTGGGGGCTTTCGGTGAAAAAATTGCCGCCGGCAAGGTTATTCCCGTGCTTGGAATTACCGGCACCGGTGGGGCGGGCAAGAGCAGCCTGGTGGATGAATTGGTGCGCCGTTTTCTGGATGATTTTTCCAACAAAACCATTGCCATTGTTTCGGTGGACCCGTCGCGCAGGCGCAGTGGGGGAGCCTTGCTGGGCGATCGCATTCGCATGAACGCCATCGACGATGCCCGGGTTTATATGCGTTCCCTGGCTACCCGGCAGTCCAACCTGGCCCTTTCCAGATATGTGAAACACAGCATCGACATCTGCAAAGCCGCCGGTTTTGATCTGGTCATCGTCGAAACCAGCGGTATTGGTCAGAGTGATACCGAGATCACCGAACACTCGGATGTTTCCCTGTATGTGATGACGGCCGAGTACGGTGCAGCCACCCAACTCGAAAAAATAGACATGCTCGACTTTGCCGACCTCATCGCCATCAACAAGTTTGATCATCGGGGCAGCCTCGATGCCCTGCGGGATGTGCGCAAACAGTACCGCCGAAACCACAACCTCTTCGAAGACGCTGATGAAGCCTTGCCCGTGTACGGCACCATCGCCTCTCAGTTCAACGATCCGGGCATGAATCAACTTTACCAGGCCATCATGACCACTCTGGTGGAGAAAACCAACGCCGAGCTGGCCTCCGATTTCGAATTGACAGCAGGCATGAGCAAGCGTGCCTTTGTGATCCCGCCCGAACGAACCCGCTATTTGGCGGAAATTGTCGCCGACAACCACAAGTACAACGATTTTGTGGATCAGCAGTGCGCCATCGCCCGTCAGATGTACCAGCTGGGCGGCACAATCGATCTTTTGCGCAACAACATTGGCCAAAAAACGGTGGAGATTGTTGAGCGTCGCACGGGAGACAACAGCGTGGTGACAGCCATCGAACATGTGGCTGGAGAGCCGGATTACCTGACGGACCTGGTGGATATCTACAATGATCTTGAAGGTCGGCTGACCAACACCTGCCGCGAGCAACTGAAAAACTGGCCGGCCATGGTCCAGCGTTACCAGGCTGATCAATATGTTTTCCAGGTGCGAGGGCGCACCATTGAACAGAATCTGAAAACCACTTCCCTCAGCCAGACCCGCATTCCCAAGGTTTGCCTTCCGCGCTACGAAGACTGGGGCGATATCCTGCGCTGGCTGATGACCGAAAACGTGCCCGGCTTCTTTCCTTTTGCCGCCGGAGTTTTTCCTCTCAAGCGCGAAGGTGAAGATCCCACCCGCATGTTCGCCGGTGAGGGTGGACCCGAGCGCACCAACCGGCGCTTCCATTATGTCTCTTTGGGGATGCCGGCGGCCCGATTGTCCACGGCCTTTGACTCGGTGACTCTCTATGGTGAAGACCCCAACCCGCGTCCCGATATTTATGGAAAAGTAGGCAACAGCGGTGTCAGCATCGCCACGGTTGACGATGCCAAGAAGCTGTATTCAGGCTTTGATCTGGCCGACCCCAAGACCAGTGTTTCCATGACCATCAACGGCCCCGCTCCCATGATGCTGGCCTTCTTCATGAACGCGGCAGTGGATCAGGGATGCGAAAAATACATCCGGGAGAAAGGGCTGGAAGCCGAGGTTGAGGCCAGGATTTCGGCTATCTATGAAGGCCGCACCAGGCCCACCTATCAGGGTGATCTGCCCGAAGGAAACAACGGTTTGGGCTTGATGCTTTTGGGTGTCAGCGGTGACCAGGTTCTGGAACGGGACGTGTACGAGAAAATCAAGGCTGAGACCCTGTGCGCGGTTCGCGGCACGATCCAGGCTGACATTCTCAAGGAAGACCAGGCCCAGAATACCTGCATCTTCTCCACTGAATTTGCCCTGCGCATGATGGGTGATATCCAGCAGTATTTCATTGATGAAGGAGTGCGGAATTTTTATTCCGTTTCCATCAGCGGTTACCACATTGCCGAAGCGGGAGCCAATCCCATCAGCCAGCTGGCTTTCACTCTGGCCAATGGATTCACCTTTGTGGAGTATTACCTGTCGCGGGGCATGTCCATTGACAGTTTTGCGCCGAACCTGTCATTTTTCTTCAGCAACGGCATGGATCCGGAATATTCGGTGATGGGCCGGGTGGCGCGGCGTATTTGGGCCAAGGCCATGAAGCTGAAATACGGTGCCAATGAGCGCAGCCAGAAACTGAAGTATCATATCCAAACCAGTGGCCGCAGCCTGCACGCCCAGGAGATCGCCTTCAACGATATCCGCACCACCTTGCAGGCCCTGTATGCCATTTACGACAACTGCAACAGCTTGCACACCAACGCCTACGACGAGGCCATCACCACGCCCACGGAAGAGAGTGTGCGCCGGGCCATGGCCATCCAGATGATCATCAACAAGGAACTGGGGCTGGCCACCAACGAGAATCCTTTGCAGGGCTCATTCATCATCGAGGAATTGACCGAGCTGGTGGAAGAAGCTGTGCTCACGGAGTTCAACAGCATCAGCGAACGCGGGGGAGTGCTGGGGGCCATGGAGCGCATGTATCAGCGAACAAAGATTCAGGAAGAGTCGTTGCATTACGAGTCTTTGAAACACACTGGGGAGCTGCCCATTATTGGAGTGAACACCTATCTCGATCCGGCTGGTTCACCGACCATTATTCCTGGTGAAGTGATTCGATCCACCGAGGTGGAGAAGGAATATTCCATTGGGTCGTTGAAGGAATTTCAGGAGCGCAATGCAGCGGCCGCACCTGAGGCATTGGCTTCTCTGCGTCAGGTCGCCGTGGAGCATGGGAATACTTTTGGAGCCATGATGGAGGCGGCCAAGGTTTGTTCCATGGGGCAGATCTCGGGGGCCTTGTATGGTGTTGGTGGGCAGTATCGTCGGAATATGTGATCAGCCGCCATGTTTTAGATTGATACAAAACGGGACCCTCCGCAAGGAAGGTCCCGTTTTTTGAACCGAGTCAAAGCTCAGTCATTTTGGATCAATTACCTCACCAAAATCATGGACTTGACGTTGAAGACGCCATCCACAACCAAACGAGCAAAGTAAGTTCCAGATGCCACGCTGCGACCGGCATTATCCCGACCGTTCCAGCGGGCTTCGTGCTGGCCGGCACTCAGGTTCTCGTTCAGGAGAGTGCGCACCAACCGACCGGACACGTCGTACAGGTTCAACTGCACACCGGCATCGCGGGGCAGGGTGAACTTGAGGTCAGTGGCAGGGTTGAACGGGTTGGGCACCGCACCATCAAACCTGACGGCGTTGGGCATAAGGTCACCAGCGGCGGCGACGCCCCCGGTAACAATGGGGAATTCAATGAAGTCCACATAACCGGCATCGCTGCCATTGCTGACACTGTAATCCTTTTCGTAGGCCCAGCGGAAGGTGTGAGTGCCTTCGTTGACAGTGGAAGTGTGCTGGGTCCAGGGAACTTCTCCATCCCATTCACCCATGGGGGTACCATCGATGTAAAAGACCAGGTAATCGTAGTTGGATTCACTGCTGACCTTGTACCAGAATGTAATGTCGCTGGTAGCGGCCACATCCAAGGTGATCTCCATGATGGAGTCCTGGTTGTGAGAAATGATTCCACTGCGGGCTGCGTAGTCACCTTCATAGGCTTCAGTGGTGATGGTCCAGGGACCGTTGCCAGTCATATTCCAGTCGTTCAAGCTGAAATCGCCGCTTTCGAAACTTTCACCGAACCAGGCAGGAAGGTGGAAGTCGAGAGTCAAGTCACCGGTGACTTCAACTGTTTGAACCTCAGCGCCCATACCCTGGGCAACGGCTTTGATGTCGTAGAAGTTGCCGGGGCCGGCGGGCAATACCAAGGAATAGGAACCGTCCGGAGCGGTGGTGACCGGAGCCACGGGAGTATCCAACACGGTGACAATGGCGCCATTGACCGGTGAATTGGTCGCGTCCAGAACAACACCGCTGACGGTGCCGGAGGGCAGCATTTCCAGGGCCAGATTCTGGGTGACGGTTTGGTCTTCTATGATGGTAACGGCAAAACTGCCATCGGCATAACCGAAAGATTCAACCGTGAACTCAGCATATTCGGCAGGCATGATCATGCTGTAGAAACCGTTTTCGTCGGTGGTGCCAGTGTTGAAACCGCCAACCTTGCGGACCACGGCGCCTTCGATGGGCAAACCGGTTGAGCTGTCGGTAATGTAACCTTCAACAGAACCGATGCCGCCCATGACCGCCAGAACGGCTGCGTAGGCATCCACAAAACCGTGGCCATAGGTGTTGTCTTCACCGGGAGTGCCCAGGTCGATGGCCGTAGCCATGAGGATGTTCTTGATGGTGATCACATCCACGTTGGGGTTGGAAGCACGCATGAGGGCTACCACACCGGCGATGTGCGGGCCGGCCATGGAAGTTCCACTCATGTAAGTGTAACCACCACCGGCGCTGACGCTGTAGATGTCACTGCCGGGAGCGCTGATTTCGGGCTTCATGGCGAATTCGCCACCGCAACCACTGGGGCCGCGGCTGGAGAAGCCACTGATGGTGTAGGGAGGAGAGTGTTGGGTGGAACCGACACTGAAGCAGTTGCCGGGGCTGGCAGCACGGTCACCAGGTGAACGCAGGCTTTCGGGGCCAGGGCCTTCGTTGCCGGCAGACCAGGTTACGACCACACCGGCGGCTTCGCAGTTGTCGATGGCTTCCCACCAGCGACTGTCACAGTCGTAGTAGCCGCTGAAGTTTTCATTCACGCCCCAGGAGTTCTGCACCACGCAGGGCACATCGTCCATGGTCGTCGGGTCGCCATCGGGGTCGGCCATGAATTCGAAAGAAGCAATGACGCCGTTGTCGAAGTTGTTTCCGACGCCACTGTTGATAATATTCGAAGCGATCCACAGCGCCCCGGGGGCAACACCGATGGTATCATCAGCAGCCAGACCCATGACGGTGCCCATGGTGTGGGATCCGTGACCGTGGGTATCCTGGGGAGTGGGGTGACCCAGGTTGGCGGCGTCCAGCCAGCATTCTTCCACGGGAGCGTAATTACCACGCCAGTTGGCCTGCAGGGCAATATGATTGCCGTCCACACCGGTATCCAGTTCACCAACGATGACACCGGTGCCGTCGATGCCAAGTTCATTCCAAACACGGCGAGCGCCAACGGCGACCACGCCGGGGGTGATGCCAATGCCCTGGGAATCCTTGCCAGGATCCACAATTTTGTTGCTGGGCACAGGTTCGATGAGTTCGACGACCAGGTCGGCTTCGATGCGTTCGACATCTGCGCGGGTGGCCAGTTGGCGGATGCCATCCACCGTACCGGTCACAACTACGGAGTTAACGATCCAGTGGGAGGTGTAGCCAAGAATATCGCCGCTGGCTTTGTTGGCATCCAACTCGGCGAGCAAGTTGCCCTGGCTGCGTTTGGTCACATCCTGAAGGGTTTGCAGGACTGTGGCGTGACGAACTGACAGGTCAGCTTTGGCATCATGCAGATCCCAGTCGAGAGTTTCGATGTCGGCCTGGTCGGTCATGACCACCAGAACCTTGATGATATCGTCACCCTGAAGGGTGCTGATTTGTCTTTCCAGACCAGGGGTCAGAGACCCGGCCTGGGCAGTTCCAACCAAAATCAGGGTCCAAAGTCCGAGCGTGATCCATTTTAACATTTTCATGGACATGTCCTCATTTCCTCAAAAAACTATGGCGAGTTCAGGGGCTATCGCATAGAAATGCAACCAAATTGTTGCAAAATCATCCCAAAAGAAAAACCTCTTTTATAAATAATGAGGCTTTTGTACATATTATAACACAAACCAGGTGAAATTGAAATGGGAAATCCTTGGCATTGGAGGAGTTATGAGGGTTCGTTTTCGTATGGTTGACATGTGGCGCAACCAGCAGGATCATGTCCTTCAAGGAGTTGTGGAACATGGGCCATGGGCCAAAAGAAATGTTTTCAGACATTGAACGTGTCTGCGGCACGGTGGAACGGGTGACTTTTCAAAGCCCCGAGTCGGGTTTTTGTGTCCTGCGTGTTCGGACAAAACAGGGGACCTTGATGACGGTGGTTGGCACGGCACCGGAGATCAATGAAGGAGTTATGGTCGACGCCACAGGGCAGTGGGTGCAGGATTCCAAGTTTGGCCGGCAGTTGAAGGCTGATCAATTGCTCATCAGCCAACCCGCCTCCATCGATGGCATGGAGCGCTATCTGGCGTCGGGCCTGGTGCCGGGCATTGGCCCTGCTTTCGCCGAGCGTCTCATCAATGCTTTTGGCACCGATGTTTTTGAGGTGATCGAAAATGAACCGGAACGCCTGCTGGAAGTTGACGGCATCGGCCGGGGTCGGTACCAAAAAATTCTGGCGGCCTGGTCCGAGCAGAAGACGGTTCGGGATATCATGGTTTTTTTGCAGGGGCACGGGATCAGCACCGGCTTGGCTGCGCGCATTTACAAGGAATACGGAAACGAGAGCGTGGAACGCGTGTCCAGAGATCCCTATGCCCTGGCCCGGGACCTGCGGGGTGTTGGGTTTATCATGGCCGATCGCATTGCCCGGAATCTCGGTTTTGCCCAGGATTCTGCCGATCGCGTGGCCGCAGGTGTCGAGCATGTTCTGCAGGAAATTTCCCGGGAAGGCCATACCTCCTATGCCCGCAATGACCTGCAGAAGCGGGCAGTGGAATTGTTGGAAGTGGGACCGGAGGCGGTCCGGCAGGCGGTTGATACCGGGCTGGCCCAGGGGCGTCTGGTGCAGGTAGAAAAAGTGGATCAGGTGGCTTTGCTGGTGCACCATCGGGCGGAAAAGGAATTGGCCCGGGATTTGTTGCGACTGGCCAATGCAATGGCGTTCAAGGTGACGGCCGATCCTGACCAGGCAGTGGCCTGGGTTGAGGGTGAAACGGGGTTGGTTTTGGCCCAGGGGCAAAAGCGTGCCTTGCACCTGGCATTGGCTCATCGTCTGGTGGTCATCACCGGCGGGCCCGGTGTTGGAAAAACCACTTTGCTGAATTCCATCCTGAAAATCCATTTGGCGAAAAATAGAAAGGTGGTGGCTTGCGCCCCAACAGGCCGGGCGGCCCGGCGTCTGTCCGAGACCACAGGGTTGCAGGCCAGGACCATCCACCGTTTGCTGGATTTTAATCCTGGCACAGGTGGATTCCGGCATCACCGGGAAAATCCTCTGAAAGGCGATGTTTTTGTGGTCGATGAATTTTCCATGGTCGATGCCAAGTTGGCCTGGCAGTTGGTGCGCGCCCTGCCCGAAAACGCATCGGTCCTGCTGGTGGGGGATGTGGATCAGCTGCCGTCAGTGGGGCCGGGCCGGGTTCTGGGGGATATCATTGATTCAGGTCGTTTGCCGGTGGCGCGTTTGGACGAGGTTTTTCGTCAGGCTGCCCGCAGCGCCATCGTCACCAACGCTCATCGCATCAATGCCGGCCAGGCTCCTTTGCCCGGAGGCCGTGGTTCCGCTGCCGATCTGGAAGATTTCTACTTTATTGAAAAGGATGATCCTGATGCCATCGCCGACCTGGTCATCGATCTGGTGGCTGAGCGCTTACCCGCCCGCCTGGATGTGGACCCCATCGAAGATATCCAGGTGCTGACACCCATGAAGCGTGGGGAGTTGGGTGCGGTGAATCTGAACCTGCGGCTGCAGAAAGTTCTCAATCCGCACGGCACATCGATTGTTCGGCAAGGTGTTTGCTGGCGTGAAGGCGACAAGGTGATGCAAACCATCAACAATTACGACAAGGATGTTTTTAATGGTGACATCGGCGTGGTGGAAAAAGTGGATGCGGCGCAGGAGGAATTGCTGGTGCGATTCGACCGCCAAAGTGTGGCTTATGATCTGACGGAACTCGATGAATTGATGCATTCTTTTGCGATCAGCATTCATAAGAGTCAGGGTAGTGAATTCCCGGTGGTGGTTATGCCGCTTCATACTCAACACTACATGCTTTTGCAGCGAAACCTGTTGTACACCGGCGTGACCCGGGGCCGGCGATTAGTGGTTTTGGTTGGGAGTCGCAGGGCGGTTCAATTGGCGGTTCGACAAACCGATAGCAGGCTTCGGGTGACGATGTTGAAGAATTTTTTGACCTGGGAGAATTGATTAAGGATGTTGAGGGAAAGGCATCATCGCTGGTATCGATAGTGACCAGTGATGGGGAAATCCAACAAAAAATCCTCTTGTCGCGGGCCCTGGCCTACATTGTGAATCACCAACGGGCGGACCTCATCGGTAGATTTTTTCCTGGCCACAATGCCGATGTGGGGGAGATTTCCCGGTAACATCCAGGTCACCAAATCTCCAGGTTCGTAATCCTCAGGGTTGGTTGTTGCCGGTATTTCCAAATTTCGTCTCTTGAAATACATTTGCAGGTTGGGAACCCGCCGATGGTCGATGTTGGCATCAGGGTGATTCAGATTCCAGAGATTGGGATAGGCCGCAAAATCATTGAGCATATCTTCGTGAACCAGTTTTTGCAGGTCAATGCCCAACGCCCGGAAACTGCGGATGATCAAATCGGTGCAAACACCCCGATCGTCGGCCACATCTCCATCGGGATAGGCAATCGATTGGTAGGCACCATCGTACACCACCTGGTGTTGAGTGCGTTCCAGGGCGGCGGAAACCAAACTGTCGGCAAAGGTTGCTTGGGACAACTTCTCTCGGATGATGTTCCTGGTCTCTTCATTATGCGGATCCCAAACCGCGGCCCGGTCGGCATACCAAGGGGCGGCAGAAGTATCTTCAAATGGGACCGGGTCGGGGTTCAGAGCCAACCAACGGATTTTTTCGGCCAGGAACGATTCCTTTCGCTTGGCACTTCTGGCTGCTTTTTCCCAACCGGGCAAGGGTTGTTGGGAAACTTTCACAAATAAAACGGCAGCCAGAATTGTGGGAGCAATCAACATCCAGGTTTTGATCTTGAAGCGCCTTCCTGCCCTGGCAATAAGCGATCCCAACAATCCTGACAGTTCCCAGCCCACAATGGGAAATATCACCAACAAATGCCGTAGGTTGTGGTCGAAAAATGAATATTGAAAGATCAGCAATATCAGGGTTAAGCCGGAAACCACCAAAGGCCCCAGTGGTGACTCGGCAGGAACTATGCTCATGGGATATTCAGTACCAGGTTGCAAATGGTAGGCTTTATTTCTGATTCCCCCCCGCAGATACATCATGAGGGCCAGGGCCATGATCACCAGGCCTTCCCAGGGAAATAAGCGAGCCAAATCACTGAAAAAAAACCGTACCCCGCGCGCGAATTTGCGCATCACCGGGATTGGATTCTCTTTCATCACTTTCACTATGGGGTGAGGCTCCAAGTCCTTATATACGGAGTATCCCGGGAAGGTGCTGGTGTCCTTCAGCAGCTCAGCCTGTCCCTGAAGAGTGAAAAATGGGTTGCCGGTCAGACGGGTGGTTCGCACTGCCCAAGGGAGATTTATAAGCACCACCATCAAAAGCGCCATAAGCAACCTTCGGTTCCATATAGCAGGCCTAGGAGCGTGTCGGGAAAAGTTTTTCAATTCCAGGCGCCCCCAGAACCACCATAACAAGGGCAACCAGAACAGATCCACACGCAACAAGGTCAGCGCCCCCAGCAATACCCCATCAATCCAACCGGGACCAGCTTTGTTGATATCCCGGTGCCGCAGCCAAAGAACCAACAACAACAGGCCTGCCGGCAGTTCAACAAAGGCCCAGTTTACGGCAAAAACCAGCAGCGGACTCAGGCCCAGCAAAACAAGCCAGATACCGCCGGCCAGAATATTTTTTCGGCGGAGAAAGGCCACCGTGCCGAGGCCGGCCCACAAACCGAGAAAGACCAACTGCATCCAACGCACATGGGTGACGACCAGAGCTGGATCATCAGGTGATGGAGCCACCGCAGCGGTGAGCAGCAGGGCGTATCCGGGGCCACGGTGGATCAGGGGTTGGGGCAGTTTCCAGGCAAATTCATAGGCAAAGGACAGGGGGTAGGTGATGTCGGTGACAAAACCATCCCCCTGCAATAGGTGTCGGGCCACCGAAAGGTGGGTGAACAGATCGCTGGTATCCATGTGAGGGATGGCAGGGTAGAACTGATACCAGACGGCGGTAAACAAAAGGGCGATCAAGAGGCCCACTCCGATATCACCCCATTGACCGAGTCGTTTTGGCGACGAGGGGAGTGGTTTTTTATTTGTTCCGGGCTGGTTGTCCAGGTCCATGAGGGGTCAGTTGCCCCGGCTACCGGGTTTGACCACATCCAACCCATCCTTGCACAGAGGACACTCTTCCGGTTTCCAGGTTTTGACTTGCACCTTGGCCAGGGAGTTCAAGGGCAGGGGCAAGCCGGCATCGCCACCGGTGCGGTCAATGATGCTGGTGACGCCCACGACTATTCCACCTGCATCTTCCACACACTTGATCACTTCCAGAACGCTGGTTCCCCGGGTGACGACATCTTCGGCGATGATGACTTTTTCCCCTTCTTCAATGGAAAATCCGCGCCGGATGCTCATCACGCCGTCCACCCGTTCGGTGAATACAAATCGTCGGCCGGCGGCCCGGGCCACCTCGTGACCAATCAGGATGCCGCCCATGGCAGGGCTGACCACCAGATCGCAGGGTGTTTCACTGAAGAAATCAGCCATGGCGGCTCCCAACTCACGGGCCAGTTCGGGAAACTGCAAAATGCGGGCGCATTGGAAGTAGCGGTTGCTGTGCAAACCGCTGCTGAGCAGGAAGTGCCCCGTGTGCAGGGCGCCGAGTTCTTCCATCAGGGTCAGGACTTTTTCTTCGGTCATGCTGAAATTCCTCCGTTATTCCATGTCTTTGGCAATGGCAGCCAAGGCGGCAGCCGGATCGTTGGCCTGGGAGATGGGACGGCCCACTACCAGAAAATCGGCACCGGCATCCACGGCCATGCGAGGCGTGGTCACCCTGTGTTGGTCATCAGTGGCAGCACCGGCCATGCGGATGCCCGGTGTGATCACCAGAGGCTCCGGGCCAACGGCTTGACGCAGATGGGGCAGGTCGGCGGCGCTGCAAACCAGACCGTCGCAACCACAATCCCAGGCTAACCGGGCCAGGCGCTGAACGCTGTCGTCGAGATTATCGCTGCTGGGACGCACCTCACTGATTTCCTCTTCGGACAAACTGGTCAGGACAGTGATGGCAAGCAAGGCGGGGCGGACGGCGCCATCAGGAAGCTCGGCCTGGGCCAGGGCTTCGGCAGCAGCCGTGATGGCGCTGCGACCGGCTGCGGCGTGCATGGTGCAAAAACTGGCACCAAGGGCAGCAGCCTGGCGGGCAGCTGAAGCCACCGTGTTGGGGATATCATGGTATTTCAGGTCCAAAAAGACGTTGCGGTCCCTGGCTACCAGCTGGCGCACCACCTCTGGCCCCGCAGCCGAAAAGAGTTCCAGACCGACTTTCACAAACCCACCTCCAGCGCCCAATTGATCGGCCAGATCCAGGGCCTGGTCCTGACCAGGCACATCCAGGGCGGTGATCACGCGCCGGTTGGCGGGCAGGTCTCGCAAGTGCTTTATAAGGTTTTCACGATTCATTTTGGTCCCCGAGGGTGGTTTGGGGTGATTGTCCTTGCCGTTGCAGGCCGTTTGCTACTAATCTTCTAACAGGCAAGGGACCGGAATGCAAATCCAATTCACCAGTCCCTGAGGTTTTGTGTGTCAATTTGCAAAGGGGTTTTGCCTTGTTGGACCGAAAATATCTCCGTGAAAACCAGGAACTGGTTGTCCGTGCCGTGGCCCTGAAAAACGAGTCCGTGGATATCGATGCCTATTATGCCAAGGACACCGAACGACGGGCTGCTTTGCAGGAGATGGAAACCCTCCAGGCGGAAGCCAACAAAGCCAACAAGGCCATCAGTGAAAAGAAAAAAGCAGGTGAAGATGCCTCCGGCGCCATCGCTGCCATGAAGGAAGTTTCGGGTCGGGTCAAGGGTTTGAAAGCCAAAGCATCCGAACTGGAAACCGAAGTTGATGCTCTGTACCTGCGCATCCCCAACATTCCCCACGAGAGCGCTCCCGAAGGCGGCGAAGAAAACAACGAGACGGTGCGCACCTGGGGTGAGCCGGTGGATCCGGATTTTGAGGTGCTGCCCCATTGGGAAATTGGTGAAGATCTGGGCATTTTTCACCCGGAGCGGGCCAGCCGCATGAGTGGCAGTGGCTTTTCCGTGCTTTCGGGCGGTGGTGCCCGTCTCGAAAGGGCCCTTATCAACTGGTTTTTGGACCTGCACCTGGAGCAGGGGTACACCGAATTCAACATCCCCTTCCTGGCCAATCGCGCGGCCATGACCGGCACTGGCCAGCTCCCCAAGCTGGAAGATGATATGTACCTGTGCGCTGAGGACGACCTTTTTCTCATCCCCACCGCCGAGGTGACCATCACCAACATTCACATGAAAGAGACCCTGAATCTGGCTGATTTGCCCTTGAAATACACGGCCGTTTCTCCTTGTTTCAGGCGCGAAGCCGGGGCCGCCGGACGCGACACCCGTGGTCTGATTCGCATGCATCAGTTCCTCAAGGTGGAGATGGTCAAGTTCGTGGATCCTGAGACCTCTTGGGACGAGCTGGAAAGCCTGACCGCCAACGCCGAAGAATTGTTGCAGAAGCTGAACCTGCCCTACCGGGTCCTTTCCCTGGCCACCGGTGATCTGAGTTTTGCCGCCAGCAAGTGCTACGATCTGGAAGTCTATTCTCCGGGGGTAAAAACCTGGTTGGAGGTCTCATCCTGCAGCATCTTCCTGGATTTCCAGGCCCGGCGCTCAGGCATTCGATTCAAAGGTGACGGTCGCAAGGGGTTTGTCCATACCATCAACGGCTCGGGGTTGGCTTTGCCCAGAATCATGGTGGCGATCATGGAAAATTATCAGACTGCCGATGGTCGCATTCGCATTCCCGAGGTTCTGGTGCCCTACATGGGCGGAGCGGAGTTCATCCAGTAGATGTTCCACAGGATCTGGCAAACTGGTCTTCCCTGGCTGCGCAAGCGGTATGTTTTCAACATCTATCTGCTGGTTGGCAGCCTGAGCATTGTGGTGGCCACCACCGTGTTCACTTTCAAGGTCTCGAAATCCGTGGAGCGTCAAAGCTTTCTGACCACCCAGTTGTTATCCGGGGTGGCCAGCCGTTTGATTGCGGCGGAAAATATTGAAGATATTTTGCCCATCATTGAGATCATCAATGAAAACGAGGTGCCGTTCATTTTGACGGACAACTCAGGGCGGCCGAGGTTGTGGAATACCCCGGTGATCGGGATCCCGCTGCCGGATTACCAGATTCTGATCAATGAAAATGTGAACAGTCCCAAGAACCCGATCATCATTGAAATTCTTACGCTGGCTGCAAAATATGATATGGATCAGGAGCCTTTTGCCATTGTCGACGAGGAGGGAATTCGGCGCGGCACCTTGCATTATGGCCGGTCGGCCCTGAGCCAGCGGCTGCGCATCATGCCTTATCTTGAGTTGATGATCATGGCTTTGTTCTTTCTGCTCATCCTGTGGGCCCTGCAAAGCAAAAAGGACGCCGAACAGCAGGCTCTCTTTGCGGGCATGGCCAAAGAAACGGCCCACCAACTCGGCACTCCTTTGACCTCAATCATGGGGTGGGTCGCCTTGCTGGAAGACAAGGTCGGAAAGAAACAGGAAGTGATGGTCGAACTGAACCGGGATGTGGATCGTCTGAGCATGATCAGCGCCCGATTCAGTCAAATTGGTTCCCTGCCCAAGCTTGAGGACACTGACCTGAACGAGCTGGTGGACGAATCGGTGGAATATTTCCAAAAGCGCCTGCCCCATCTCGGCGGACGAGTGCAATTGCGGCGCGAAGGCCGTGGCACGGTGCCGGTGCTTTTTAATCGTGATCTCTTGGGCTGGGTTTTGGAAAACCTCATCAAAAATGGCATCGATGCCCTGATGGACGGCAAAGGCACCATCACCGTGCGAGTGGATGATCACCACGGTGGAGGGTTGCAAATCCTGGTTTCAGATACTGGTCGGGGAATTCCTTCCAGGGTGGGGAACAAAATTTTTGAACCGGGATTCACTACCAAGAAGCGGGGGTGGGGAATGGGTTTGGCCCTTGTCAAACGAATCGTTACCACTTACCACCAAGGGCGCATCAGTGTCCAGTCAACCAGCCGCCATGGCACCACTTTTCAGGTGGTTTTGCCTCCGGCCGATCTGGTAGTCCTGAATCATCCTTTGGATCCGGGACCTTAATTAAAGGAGTCCACCTTGGCTTATAAAATATTATGGGTTGATGACCATATTGAAGAATTGCGTTCTCATTCCATGTATCTGGGTGAGAGAGGTTACGAAGTTGAAGGCGTGACCAACGGTTTGGATGCTCTGGCGGTGCTCAGGGAGAAAAACTTCGATGCCATCCTTTTGGATGAAATGATGCCCGGAATGGGCGGTCTGGAAACCCTT
>JAUUYW010000069.1 GCA_030590265.1 Candidatus Krumholzibacteriia bacterium | reverse complement strand
GCCCTGGTTCCCCCCGGGGGGATAATCAACTGGGAGAGATTCACAGTGAAGGGGCCACCGGATGTGGAAATACTGTGGATGGAAAGTTCGCCTGAGCCGGTGTTGGCCAATTCCACCAAAAGATGTTCAACAATTCCAACACCCACCGGACCAAAATCCAAACTCATGGGGTCGATGGCCATCTGGCCCACATTTCCCAACAACTGATCAATCATGGCGACCATTGAGTCAGGATCATACTCGGAATTGAAATAAGCTACCTGCCCGCTCTGATCAATCACGTAGTCCAGTGGATAGGGCGAGACTGCGGGGGATTGGCCGTATTGGCCGTACGCCTCACCGGCATTCAGAAGAATCGGGAAGGTAAGCCCGAAGGTGTGGGCAAAAATCTCCACAATGGCTTGGGGCTCATTATTGTTCAGGCCCAAAACCACGACACCCTGATCCTGAAACCTCTGCCAAATCGACCATTCAATGTCCGAAAACTCCGGACCGCAAACTGGTCACAAGTTGGCGAAGAACGCCAGGATCACCACCTCTCCCAGATGATCTGAAAGACTGTGTGCTGTGCCATTCAAATCGAGGTAAGTGAAATCGGGTGCCTCTTCGCCCAGCTGCAAACTGTTGGGGTCATTGCCGGCCACTACCGGAAAGATGCGGAACGATTCATCGGGATCATCTGAATCGATGCGCAGGAAGGTGGCATCAAATCCCGGCAGTTCGGGAGTGAAATTCAGGATTACCTGGTGGGTCTGACCCGGTGGTACCGTAAAACTGGAAGGCGGCTCCAAAGTGATCGTCTCGCTGAAAGTTTGAATTCCGGTCACCACCAGCGATCCACCGCCGGTGTTGATGCAATCGAAGGAGATCTGTTCAGTGGATCCGGGCGGCACACCTTCAAACGCCAGCTTCGTGAAGGGCAGATGCAAATCACCATCAAAGGTCGGTTCAAAGCGATAGCCCCGGACGCTGCCCCAGTCAGCCAAAATCACTTCGTTGCCACGGGCTGCCAGACCCATGGCCCTCAGGGGAGCCATCTCGAACCCAATGCGGTGGGGACTGGTGGGGAAAGAAAGATCAATCACTTCGATGTCATCCCAGTCGGCCAAGTACAGCGTATCACCAGCGGCCTCCATGGAGATGGCCAGGGCCGAACTGTTGTAGTTGCCGAGCCAATGGGGATTGGCCGGGTCGTCAATATCGAACACATCCACACCAGCGCTGCCCAGGGCAACCAGGGCCAAACCATTGCTCACACAAACATCCACGGCGGCGCCTGCTGTGGGCAGCGAAAGCAAATGCACGGGTGCTGCCGGATTGGTGGCGTCAATGACAGCCAGCCCGCCGCTGCCATCGGCCACATAAACAATGTTGTCCGGAAAAGCAACATCCCAGGAGTGAACCAGAGTGGGGATTTCGGCCACGGTGGTGGGTGCTGTCGGATCAGCAAGGTCGAGAATTTCGAGTCCGTCACCGTGCCGTGCCGTGTAGAGGTAACCATCCTTGATGGCCATGCCTTCAAAAGACAGACCCACGGCACCATGCACGGTGGCGAGTTGTGGTTCAGAGGGGTTGGAAATATCGATCACCAGAAGAAGGTCTTCGCGGGCACCGGCATAAACAAAATCCGCACCCACGGCACCACGGTACATTCGCACGGGGGCTTCATCCCGCGTGTAGACGCCAACAAGTTCCTGTTGGGCCAGGTCGAAAATCACCAGACCACCCACGGCGAAGATGACGGCCAGATCACCACTCAACTCAACATCCTGATACTCTTTCAACAAGGGCGGGTTGAAAGTGAAAGCAGGGGCCATGTGGTCATCGGCCAGGCTAGGTGCAATCAGCAAGGGAGACAGCAAAAGCATGAGGACCATAGTTGGTGATGATGCTATCAACTTGGCCCTCATTGGCTTCCTTCCTTGAAAAAATTATCGCACGAGAGTCAATTTGGTGACGGCCGTCCTGTTCAGGGTTTTGATCTGGGCCATGTATAGTCCTGAAGGGAGATCTCTTCCTTGATTATCCCGGCCATCCCAGCGGGCTTTACCCAATCCTCTGGGGCGAGGCTCGCTGCGCAGAAGGTTTCTCACCAGATGCCCACGGGCATCCAGAATGTTCAGACTCACCGGCTGGTCTCTTTCCAGGAAAAAACTGATTTCGGTCTGGGGATTGAACGGATTGGGAGCTGCTTGCAAGAGCAGAGTACCCGCCGGCGGGAGATCCCGTGCGGCGGAAGTCGGATTCAACAACTCATCCACCACAGCGACCATGGCTTCGGGATCGTACTCAGTGCTGAAAAAGGCAACCAGACCTTGTTGGTCGATGACGTAGTCAAGCGGATACGGCGAGGCCGCGCCGCTTTGCCGGTATAGACCAATAATAGCGTTGGCATCCAGGAGGATGGGAAAAGAAACCTGGAAAGCGTTCAGGAAAGCCTCCAGGTCTTCTGCTGAATCATTGCCCGAATTCAAACCCAGGACCACCACATCCTGTTCGTCGTATTTTTGGCGCACTGCCGATTCGAGGTCCGAAAACTCCGGACCACAAACAGGTCACCAGTTGGCGAAGAACGCCATGACCACCACCCTGCCCTGGAGATCGTGCAAATTGTGGGTCACGCCTTCCATGTCCATCAGGGTGAAATCGGGGGCCTCTGCGCCCAAATCCAGGTTGTCTGGATTGTCGTCCCCGGTCATGGGAAAAAGGATGACGTCTTCGTCGGGATCATTCGAATCAATGCGCAAAAAAGTCCCGGTGAATCCAAACTCCAGGTGGGTAAACCGGATGCCGACTTCCTGGGTCAGGCCCGGTTGCAATACGAAAGAACTTTCGGTGGTAACTTCAAAACTGGATGAGAAAACCGAGATCGAATCCACCGTAAGACTGCTTCCTCCAGTGTTGCCGATGACGAAGGTGGTGTCGCGAACTCCTCCCATGGGAACCGTGCCAAAATCCAGCCTTTCCAATTCCACTTCAATGTCTCCTGAAATAGTAGGACCGGCCCGATAGGTTCGCACGCGGGACCAATCGGCCACCACCACCAGATCATCCTCGGCGGCTAAACCCATGGCTCGGAACGGAGTATTCTCTCCGCCTATCGGTTGCGGATCAAAGGAATTGCTCAACTGGAAAGCTTCCACATCATCCCAGTCGGCAACGTAAACAATGCCCGCAGCGATGTCAGCAGTGATGGCCAGGCCGCTGGTGTTGGCGTTCCCAACCAATACTGGATTGGCAGGATCAGAAAGGTTGAAAACATCTATTCCCGCACTGCCGCAGCACACAACCAACAGATTGTCACCTACCACCACGTCATTGGCCGAACCGCTGGTTTCCAGGTTTGTCAGGTGAATGGGCGTCTGAGGGTTGCTTACATTGACAACGGCCAAACCACCTGCACCGTCAGCTACATAGGCGTAGTCACCAAACAAATCAACATCCCAGGAATTGGTCAGAGTGGTGATTTCGCTCAGGCTGACCGGAGTTTGGGGCACAGTGAAATCAATGATTTCCAAACCATCACCATGCCGGCAGGCATAAGCGATTCCATCGCGCAGGGTCACGCCCTCAAAACTCTGGCCCTGTTGACCAAAAACAGTAAGCAGGATGGGGTCGCCAATGCTGATCAATTGCATAACACTCAGCAAATCCTCGCGTCCACCACCGAGGGCAAGGTTATCTTCAACGGCCCCTCTGTAAAATCGGTTAAAAGGGTGACCGGGAGGTTGGTATCGCCCCAGAAGAGCCGGACTCTCGGGGTTGGCCATTCCCATGACCGCCAGCCCGCCCACACCAAATACGTAGGCGCGATTGCCTTGCAATTCAACGTCCTGCAATTCAGCAAAAAAATTGGGCTGATATACGCCGAGAGCTTCCATCTGGTCATCCTGATCGGCAGGCAAACCGTAGGCTGCCAAGCCGGACACAAGAATGGCCAGCAAAAAAAATAAGGTCTTTTGTGGCACAATATCCTCCGTTTGAGGGATTGTTTTGTTCTGAAGATTCGAATTCAGGGTTCAATTGGATTATATGAAGAGATGGCAGAACTGCCATTGAGGGGGCGAGCTGGTTTGGTCATAGGGAAATTTACTGGTGCATCGCCACCAGTTTCAAACAGAAAAATCGCCAACCATTATTCCCACTCAATAGTGCCAGGCGGTTTGCTGGTCAAATCGTAGGCCAGCCCGCTGATGCCAGGCAGAGCCAGGATCGATTGCCGCAATTCATCCAACAATTTTTTGGGCAGGCGTCCTGCGGTGGCTGTCATGGCCCGTTCGCTGTGGATCGGCCGCAAAATGCAAAGCTCCTGGCCAACCCCATCAATTTCCAGGGGTACCAACACGGTGGGGCACTGCCAGATCTGATCATACAGATCATGCCGTTGCAAAGCGTCCATCATCAGGAAGTCGCATTCCCGCAGCAAATCCAGACGGTCTTTGGTCATGGTGGCGGCAACAGTCCGCATGGTTTTGGGCAGGTTTGCTCCCAAATTCCAAAGAGTACGGTTGATGCCATCCACAGTTTTGAAGATGGTACCTGAAGCTTCGGCAAGAGTATCCCAATCGGCGTCACCGTGAATCAGCACGGGATGTTCGTAAGAGCGCAAGTCAGCTTTCACACCCACTGATTTGATGGGCAGAGGCAGGGCTTGCAACCCAAATTTTGTCATGCTCTGGCTAACTTTGGGTCCAATCTTGGCCAACTGATCTTCATCGCTGACCACACCGTCGCTGCAAAGCAGCCGCACGCCCAGGCCCGGACCCGGGAACGGATGCCGCCAAATCATGTCGTGGGGAATGCCCAGCATCTCGCCCAGCTCCCGCACCTCGACCTTGTACAGATCAGCCAGAGGTTCGATGATTTTTCCGGCGGCAATCATCTCTTCAATAATAGGCACCCGATTGTGATGGGTCTTGATGGTGTCGGCCCGTTTGGTGGCACCACTTTCAATGGTGTCCGGGTAAATGGTCCCTTGCCCAAGCAAGTGATCTTCGATACCCAGCCGCCGGGCTTCACTCTCAAAAACCTCGATAAAAGTATCGCCAATAGACCTTCGCTTTTGCTCCGGTTCAATCATGCCTTCGAGATTGTTGAGGAAGGTATCGGTGGCGTCGATGAAATGGAAGTTCTTGGCCAGGCCCAATTCCTTGAACATTTCCACCACCGCGAGGGATTCTTCTTTGCGCATCAGGCCGTTGTCCACATGCAGCAAATGCAAACGATCCGGCCCGAGGGCTTCACCGAACAAGCGAGCCGCAACCGTGGAATCGACACCGCCGCTGGCCAGCAGGAAAACCGATCCATCGCCCACCTGTTGGCGGATTTTCTTCACCTGGTCGGCAACATAACTGTCCATGGTCCAGGTGGGTTTGCATTCACAAATATTCAACACAAAATTGGCGATCATCTCATTGCCGTGCAGGGTATCGTCCACTTCGGGATGGTACTGGAAACCATAGCGGCGCAGTTTGTCACTGCCGATGGCGGCAAAATGGTGTGGCGTTCCACCTTCACCCAAAATCGTGTAACCCAGTTCTTCGAAATCGGGACCAATGGCGGTCACCGAATCGAAGTGACTCATCCAAACCTGCTCAACCTTGTCCAGCCCGGCAAAGAGCGGATGCTCCCGCTGGATATGCAGATCGGCATGACCCCACTCCTGTTTGCCGTTGACTACTTTCCCACCGTAGTGTTTGGCGATTTCCTGGTGTCCGAAACAGAAGCCCAGAATGGGCACATCAAGGTTATAGATTTCTTTGGTATAGGCTGAATCTTCTCCAAAAGAAGAGAGGGCAGGGCTGCCGGAAAGGATGATCCCCTTGTATTTGTGGAAATCCTCAATGGGGTCTTCCGGCTGGCGGATCTCGGCCAAAACACGGCTGCGACGAACTTTGGTGGCGATGAGGTGGGCGTATTGTCCGCCGAAATCGATGACTGCAATGGAGTCATGAGAGGCATCGTGCTGCATGAGACCGTCCCTGAGAGTTGAAGGGAAGAGGCAGGCGGGAAAAAAACCTGTCTCTTAATTCGCCATAAGTAACACAAAAGGGAGGATTTCCTCAACCTGCATGTTGTATAATCCTGTCTGAATTCACGAAAATGCCCAATTGATCCGGAAGGAACCAACATGTTGACCCGCTCAAGCTTCATTTCCCTGTGCGTTCTGATTTGTCTGATGGCAGGTTCCACAGCAATCCTGGCTGCCGAACTGGTCCCCGGCGGCGATTTTGAAGATATCAAAAACGGCGATGAGTTGCGCAAAGACAGCAAAGGCCTCGACTGGTACGAGAGCCGCAAGGATACCGATGAGGGCAGCGGTCTTTTAAAATTCAGCAAAAAAAACATCAAAGGAAACAAAACAAAAAAAGCCATGATCAAGGGTCACCCGGAACTGAACACCTACTTGAGTTACCGTCTGGCCGAACCACAACACATGGCTGTTACTGCTACTTATGACATTCTGGTCAAAGAAATCCTGCCCGATGACAACCGCAGTGCTTTCATGTTTCTGGGCCGGGTTAAGGACAAAAAAGGCGGCCCCAACAGCACCGGAAAAGAGCGATTCGTCTTTTTGGGATTCGAAAATGCGGCTGAACCCGGCAAGCTGAACCTTTTCGCCCGGGAGGGAAGCAGCAAGTGGGCCGAACGCACCCTGATCGCCGAAGGCCTGGACACCAAGACCTGGTACACCATCAAGGTGGAAGCCAATATTCCTGAGGGTTACTACGCTGTAACCATTGATGGCGTTGTGGATGCTTTCGAGTTGGAGTCTCACTATTACAAAGGGAAAACTCCCGACAAAATCAGCCATATCAGTTTTGCCAGCTGGAATGATGGTGCTGGTACTTTTTACGTGGATAATGTCAGCGTGGTGGATCAGTAGTTTGCCAGAATGCGGAGTTTATTTATCCTAATACGGAACAAATTGACCCACACAGTATAAGAAAGCTGTGTCCCATACCCTCCGTTCTTTCTCCGCGAGGTCAAAATATGAACAGGCAACCCATCACCGCGACCATCTTTGGATTGGTCCTTATCATTTCAGGAGCATTTGCCATGGATTCCCAAGCCGAAATGGAAACAGCCACTCTGGGAGGCGGCTGCTTCTGGTGTCTGGAAGCTGTTTACGAGGATTTGGAAGGTGTTATCAGGGTGGAGTCGGGATATGCCGGCGGCAGTGGAACTCCTGATTACAAGGAAGTTTCTGCCGGGAACACTGGCCATGCCGAAGTGGTGCAGGTGGTGTTCAAGCCGGAAGTGACATCTTATGATGAAATTCTTGCTGTCTATTTCACCATGCACGATCCCACAACTTTGAACCGCCAGGGAGCCGATGTGGGCACCCAGTACCGGTCGGTCATTTTCTATCATTCACCGGAGCAGAAGGCCACCAGCAAGGATGTCATGAAGCAGCTTGCTGAGGATAAGGTGTATCGGGATAAGGTGGTTACCCAGTTAACTCCCTTTGAACATTTCTACAAGGCCGAAAGCTATCATCAGGACTATTATGCCCGAAACCGCAGCGCCGGTTATTGTCGTGCGGTCATTGATCCCAAAATCCAGAAATTCCGGCAGAAATTTGCCTCCAAGCGCAAAACTCAATAATTTAGTTGTGCCGTGGAGAATGTTGCTAGGCCTTCATTGTAATAGCCTTCAACTTCTCCATCGGCAAAACTAAACAGCATACTTCAACGTGTGTTTCCTTTCTCGTTCCAGCGCCCTGGTCGACACCGTCCGCCAATAATAATTATTCCAACTGTCTGGTAACTTATGATGACCAACAAAAATACGACCCCTTAGTACATCCTCCATAGACAACTTGGTATCCAATAATCCCCGCGCTATAGCAGGAGTAGGACTCCACCGATCCTTCTGACGACGGCCCAGCATGAAATTTCGATAAACTACAAAAATTGCCAGCCGCTCTGCTGCTGCTTGCCTCCGCTTTGAAAAAGCAATCGTCTCACGTGTGTGATTCTTACTGCTGTGACGTAAAAACAAATCAACCAAGTTGATCTCCCACATGTGATTATTGTGATCACGATGGTCTTTACCTGGGGTCACAACGTGGGTTACCTGGTCTTTATACTTTCTCATCGGACCGACATACTGCTTGTGGTCATCGGTGTACACTGTGACCGATTCCTGTCCAACGATGGTGACAGACAGCTTCTCTTCGGTGGATTTCATGATGGCTTTCGGGTCTGGAGTGCCATGTAGTTTTTCCAATTCATCCCGACGAGGCCTTTGCTTTTTGGTCATAGCCCCCTTGCGTCGTAACTCACTGTCATTGAAGAAGAGTATGAAATCTGTTCCCTTCTCCACAGCTAGGTTGAGATGGTGGGGGAAATACTGACTGTACTCAAAAGTCTCGAGTCCGTCGTAGACGATTTCAGTGGCAGGTTTGGCATTCTCAAGCATGCTCTTGAGAAAGAGCAGGCAGTGCCGGCCCATGCGGGCCAGTTTGTGGTCAACAGTGGCTGGGTCGACACCCAGATCCCTTGCAATCTGCCGATTTCCCATGCCATTGACTGTTTTGGTGAATATTTCGGAATCAGTGTCGGGTAGTTTCTGCCAGTAGGTGGTTGAGAAGGTTTGGGTAGAGAAGGTGCGCTTGCATGACATGCACATGTAGCGCTGTACCCTTCGATTGTCAGTTTCTCTGTAGTAAGAACCGAAATCTTTGTAGCTCCACTGTGTCATTAACTGATTGTGGAACTTGCATTTCCCGTTCGGACAGAACGGAGGCTGCCAGCCTTCTGGGGGTGTTTTTGGGTAAGTCATGAAGTGGGGATTGCAGATTAGAGGCCAACAACATTCTCCACGGCACAACATAGAATTAAAGCTTGATCCCCAAACACCCGACCATTATACTTAACTTAACTAAGCTAACTATAAACGAGGTTAACAATGTCTGAAATAAACGGAATCCTGCAGGAAAACATCCGCATCATGGCTCAGGTCATCACCGAAATCTGTCAGCGCAATACCCGCAAACAGGTCAGTGAGCACCCTCTTTCCCGAAACCAGTGCTACATCCTGAAGATCTTGCACACCAGCGGCGAGTTCCTCATCAGCGAACTGGCCAGGATCCTGGAAATCAGCGCTGCTGCAGCCAGCAAAAATATCGACCGTCTCGAACAGATGGGCCTGGTCGTGCGGCAACCCCATGAGGGAGACCGTCGAAGTTTTGAAGTGAAGCTGTTGGATAAAGGACATCAGATTGTGGAAGAAATCAACCAGGTCACCACCAAGAAGATGGGCCCTTTGATGTCCCAGTTTTCCAAGGAGGAGAAAGTACTTCTCCTGGATTTTCTGCAGCGCATCGTCAAATACACCCTCGCCGATGAGACCAACATGGATCTGATCTGCCTGCAATGCGGGGGCAAGTGTGGTAGCCAATGTACAGTTGAAGCGGGCGAGGGAATTTGCGCCAAGCCCCAAAAAACCTGATCGGTGGCCTGTGGAGGCTGCCGATGCAGTTGACTCGGGCCATCGGTTGAGAGGAGTGGATCATGGTTAGTCGTCGGGATTTCTTGAAGATCACCGGGACCGTGGCAGGGACGGCAGTCGCCTCCCTGACCGGAGTAGAAACGGCCTCAGCCTCGCACCTCGAACTATCTCCCGATCGATTCGGGGTTCTAACTGATTACACAGAATGCATCGGCTGCAGGAGGTGCGAATGGGCTTGTGCCCAGGAAAACGACCTCCCTTTCGATTCTCTGGAGTCCTGTGATGACCAGAGTGTTTTTGAGCTTATGCGGAGGCCTGACGAGAAACAGTTCACGGTGGTCAATCGTTATGATCCGCCTGAAGGTTCGGACAAGCCGTTGGATGTGAAAGTGCAGTGCCTCCATTGCGAACATCCAGCCTGTGTTTCGGCTTGTCCTGTCTGTGCCCTGGAAAAAAATCCAATGGGACCGGTTACCTACGATGCCTGGAAATGTATTGGTTGTCGGTACTGCATGGTGGCCTGTCCTTTCCAGATTCCAGCCTACGAATACCATGATCCCCTGACACCCAAGGTGATGAAATGCACCATGTGCACCGAACGCACCCTGAGTGAGGGAAAGCCACCTGCCTGTGTTGAGATATGTCCCGTAGAAGCCCTGGTTTTTGGACCTCGCACTGAGCTTCTGGAACTGGCACGCAACCGGATTCGAAGGAATCCCGATCGCTATCTGCCTCATGTCTTCGGGGAGTACGACGGGGGCGGCACCTCCTGGCTGATGCTGGCAGACCGTGATTTCCAGGAAGTCCATTTGCCTGCTTTGGGTGATACCAGCCCGGCCGAAATCACCGAAGGCATTCAACACGGGATTTTCCGGGGATTTTCCGGCCCCTTGATGCTCTTCGGATTGGTGAGCGTGCTGGCCAAATCCATGGGTGACAAAGATGGACTGGAAAAGGAGGACAACCATGAATAATGCCATCCCCACCGGCATCTCTGCCATGCCGGCCAGTGCAATTGGGACAGAAGCCACCCAGGTAGTCGATCACCAGGAGAGGCCAATGCCATTGGCTGGCAATTCCGCTGTTCCTTTCCTCACACCTGGAGTTTGGGTGTTGATTGCTTTGGCGGCTACCGCGCTGACCATCCTCGCCATTCGTTTTAACCTGGGGATCGGAGCGGTGACCAATCTGGACAACCAATACCCCTGGGGTCTTTGGATCGGGATCGACGTGGCCACTGGCGTAGCCCTGGCTGCGGGTGGGTTCACAACTGCTTTTGTTGCCCACGTCCTGCACCACCACAAATATGAAGTAGTCGTCCGGCCAGCCTTGCTGACGGCCATGCTTGGTTACACTTTCGTAGGGATTGGGGTCTGTGTGGATCTAGGCCGCTACTACAACATTTGGCATTTTTTTGTGCCTTCCATGTGGCAGGGCAACTCGGCCCTCTTTGAGGTGGGCATGTGTGTCGTCATCTACCTGACAGTGCTTTATCTTGAGTTCCTTCCCATCGTCAGCGAACGCTTCATGGGGCGAGTGAACTTACCAGGTTTTCTTAGGGTCTTGAACAAGCCACTGGATAAGTTTTTGTATTGGGCCCACGCAGGGCTCAATCGGGTGATGACGGTTTTCATCATCTTGGGAGTTGTTTTGAGTTGTGCTCATCAATCTTCCCTTGGAACCCTGATGGTCATCGTGCCCAACAAGCTGCACGCTTTGTGGCACACACCCATTCTGCCTCTGCAGTTTTTGCTTTCGGCCTTCGCCGTGGGGCTGTCCATGGCGATTTTCGAGTCGCTGTTGGCGTCACGGTCCTTCAAACGCGAGATGGAGATGCGTGTTCTTTCGCCTTTGGCTCGCATCATTCCTTTCCTGTTGATCATTTATCTGGGGTCCAAAGTTGTCGACATGGTGAACCGGGACACCTGGCGTTTGGCCCTGGAGCCCACTCTCCAGGCAACCACTTTCTGGATCGAGATTGTTGTGGGAGTCTTGCTTCCGCTGGTTATTTTTCTGACCCACAATTTGCGACGACGCCCTGGAATCCTCTTTGCAGGGGCGGCCATGGTTGTTTTTGGAGTCGCTCTGAACCGTGTCAACGTCTTCGTCATCGGGTACAAACCTCTTTTTGGTGATGGCCCCTATGTGCCGGCAATCACCGAGGTATTGGTTACGGTAGGACTGATTTCCCTGCTG
>JAUUYW010000239.1 GCA_030590265.1 Candidatus Krumholzibacteriia bacterium | reverse complement strand
CTCAATTCCATTTGGGGTGGGTTGCATGCTGTGTCCAAACAATCCGAGAACCTGGTTAACCTTATCCAGACGAAGAGTTGGTTTTCCTTGCTCCAGGTCCCGAATGAAACGCAAACCAACCCCTGCTCTATCCGCTAACTGGGATTGGGTGAGCCCGTGTTTTTTACGTTGGTTTTTGACAAAACTGCTAAGAATTGACACAATCGCCCCTTTCGGGTATATTAAACTCTGAACATTATTTTATATACCCTAACGGATATACTTTATCTGTCAATGTAAAAAATATACCCGATCTAGGCTATTCCATAAATGAATGCAACAATTCAAATCAATCTGGGTATCTCGACTTTCTCTCCGAACCATGCTAAGATCGCCAAATCTTACAACTATGAGTTTCGACCCGGGGGTTCAAGCATGCGTCGCCCAATCCAAATTCTCATCCTCGTCGCCCTTCTGATTTGCAGTTCCAACGCATCATTCGCCTATTGGGGCCTGGCCGGCAGCTCCACTTCCGACACCGCCAGTATTTTCATCTGGGATTGGGAAGCGGGAGATTTCGTTTTCAGCGACCCGATTGATCTGGGCCAATACGGCAATTATCCCTACGACGCCGTCATGCGTCCCCAGTATGGCGAAGAGATCTGGATTCCCGGGGCTTCCGGAGATGGTGTGGTGGTCATTGATGAATTTGGCAACATCACACACGAGATTCCCACCAACGAGTACCCGGTCTCCATTGCCTTCAACCCTAGACAGGATATCGCCCTGGTCAGTTGCCGAGATGGCGACAACCTGGACATCATCGACCTCAACACCTATGAGGTGATTGGCAGCCTCCCCATACCTGGAACTTACTTGGGACCCGGCAATATTGTGTACGATGTGCTGGGGCATCGTTTCTTCCTTGTCGCCTGGTATGATGACATTCTCTTTGAGATCTCGGACGACGGTGCCTCAATCACCGATCAGGTCGACCTGGGCGACAACCTGTGGCAGTTGAGCATTGATCCCAATTTCGGCGGTTACTTGTATGTCACCGATAGAGGCACCGACCAGGTGCGGGTCATTGATCCGGAAACCATGCTCGAGGTTCAGACCATTGATGTTGGCGACGACCCTTGGGGAATTGACGTGGATGAACCTTTTGTCGTGGTTGCCTGCGAAGACAGCGGAGATGTGTACAAGATCGACTCAACCACCTGGGAGGTTCAGCACATTGCCCTGCCTGCCGGTTCTGATCCGCGGGACGTATCCATTGCCACCGGTTGGATGACCGTCGGCGGTCGGGAAGTGCTGGGAGCAGCTGCCTACGTAGCTGGTGGACGGACCGTTTCGGGGGATCCCTTGTACGTCATCGATCTCTACGATGGCACCATCATGCATGACCTGGATGTGCCCGGGACCAATACCAATGTGGTGGCGGTGGAAGCCCAATGGCACCTGCCCTCCTCGGTGGACGAATTGCCATTTGCCGTTTCGTTGCAGCTGGAGGTTGCGCCCAATCCGTTCAATCCCCGCACTCAAGTGAAATTTCACCTCGAAACCGCTGCCCAGGTTCGTTTGTGTGTCTTCGATGTATCCGGCCGTTTGGTCCAAACCCTCGTGGCCGAATCCATGGAACCGGGTCAGCACACTATTACCTGGGACGGACGGGATCGTGGTGGCCGCAGGTCCCCCAGCGGCACTTACCTGGTCATGGTTCAAGCCGGGGATTTGTTGGCCGGACAAAAAGTGGTATTGGTTCAATAGGGACGGTTTCAAGACACTTTCACCAGATCACCCAATACTGGCTGCCTGGTCCGCCTGAGTTGTCCTCCAGAAATTGCTCTGCATCGCGTCCCTGCAGCATGGCCATGGTGGCCAACAACCCGGCTTCGGTGCAGGTATCAGCCAGCACCGTCACCGACCGCGGCGCATTCATCACCGGCCAGGCTGTTCTTGGGTTCAGAATATGGGGATAGCGCACTCCGTCTTTCAGAAGGAATCGGTTGGCATCCCCACTGGTGGCCAGGGCGCCTTTTCGCAAATGCAACTGCAGGCCCGCTTGCCCTTCAAATCCCGGACGCTCCACCCCCACATCCCAGGGACGACCATCCCGGCGGTCACCCAAAGCTCTCAGATCGCCACCGAAATTCACCAAAAATGCAACGCCGGTGCGCTCGGCAACCAGCGAGGCCACCCGATCCACCGCGTACTCTTTGCCCAGACCGCCCAAATCGATTTCCATACCCTCAGGAACAGAAATCTGTGGGTTTTCCCAACGGATTCGATCCCACCCGATCAATGGCAGCAAGGCCTTGGCCTGTTTTCGTGAGGGGATCCCGGCGCCACCATCAAACTTCCACAATCGTCGCAAAACACCACTGGTGATATCGAACCTGCCGTTACTGATTTCAAACAAATGTTTGGCAAAATCCAGCAACCCGGCCGTCTCCGAATCCACTTCCACGAACTGGCCGCTGCTGTTGTTGATTTTGTGGATGATGTTGTCGGTTTGATAGCGACTGAATTTGGATTCTATACGGAGAGCCTCTGCACGCGCCAATTCACCCAGCCATTCCGCCTGAGTGCTTTCGGTAAGATCAAAAAGCAGCTCGCAGGGGCTGGCCATGGCCTGGAATTCCACCAGCCAGTCGTCGCCCCTGCGTTGAGTCTGCAGCGTCATGTCACAACCCGAAGGAATAGCCAACCTGAAAGATGATCGCACCCACGGTGGGGTAAAGGTCATAATCCTTCAGGACTCCAATGGCGTCGGCGGGATGGCTTTCTCCCGTCTGCATGTAATATTCCAGGCGAAAGGACAGGTTGTGTCCGTTGCCCAGCAACCGGCCGTGTTTCAGGCCGATGGTGTAGGCAATCATGTCTCCCAGACGATAGTCCGCCGAGACATGTTCCGGCAGCTCATCGCCACCGACCAGGTAGCGCTGATAAAAATCGGCCTCCCCCTGGTTGTAATACCTGAAATGCGGGCGCAGGTATTTTGTCTTGGAGAAATTCCACCGATAAGTCAGGTCCACGGTGTGGCTCTGGATACCCCAGTCATCGGTCAGGAACCGGTAGGACATGCTCACAATATCACGTCCCAAGTGATGGTTCACCTTGCCGAACAAGACATGTCTGGCTCGCTCATCCGGACGGTATTCATACAGGTAGTTGTCCGGATTACCGCTGGAAGCATCCACCAGGCTGACAATCTTGTAAGGATCGGTCTGATACCCCGAGACCTTGCTGAAGGTGTAGCTCAACTGGGCAATGGTTGATCGACTGAGCACCTGGGTCCACGCCAGGCCGAGGTCCATCACGTCTTTGGTTCCATCGTCACTGAGGCGGGGTTGATCGGGCCCAGGATCTGCCATGGTGGCAAAAGGAATCGGACGGCCACCTTCCGGGCTGATGGTATCGTGGAAGTAGGACATGCGCAGGGCCAAGGTGGTGCTGCGCTTGTTGAAATCCCTGGTCAGAGCGGCGTTGGCGCCCAAGGAGGAGTAGTCGTATTCGGACGAAACATACAACCCCGCACTCAAATCAGTCATCCGGTTCAAGGGTAAAACCCCACCACCACTCAAGGCGAAACGACTGTCCTTAAAAGTATCATCCAAAGGTGTTTCACCGATGGGCGTTTGGTAAGATCCTTCCCCGGATGGCCGAGTGAAAGTCTGGATAAATGAGGCTGGTGCGGCACCGTTTGCTGAAGGCCCAGACATGGTGTCGAAAACGATTTTGAAGTTGGCGCTCTTGCCGCTGCTGAATTCGTGGTTCACACTGAGCACGCCTTCGAGGACCTTGATCCGATCCGCTTCCTTGTAAAGCATCACTGCCGAGCCCACTTCCACAGCCTCGGCAGAAGCGCCGCTGATGCCGATCAACCCGCAGGCAGCCACCAGGGCCTTGCGCAGATTTTTGTTAGTTGCAGCCACAACCACCCCCGGCCGATCCTATCCCGCCACTGCTGGCCTCCTTGCTGAAATACACGTGTTCATTCAAGGCCGTCTCAATGGGATCCGGGTCGATGGCCATTCCCGGGGCCGCCAACAAATCCCGCTGCCAGGGCTGAACGCCTGCTGTGTCGGACCCAATGCTGGCAGGATCGAAATCACCTGTCCCACCTTGCAGCAAGGCTTCGATCTGCTTTTCCTTTTCTGCTGTTTCGTTGGGAATAAAACCCACATGGACTGCGTTCAGTTGGCCCTGACGATCATAAAGATAGGCACTTGGCATCCCCTGAAGATTCCGTTCATTGGCCAGAATACCCTCCGGATCATGCACCAAGATGATCTCCGGCGGCAGGCTAGCCGCCATTTTCACCGCATCCTGCCAATCCTGATCCAAATTGACGGCCACCACCTGCAGTCCATCAGCCCCATATTCTGATTGCAGTCTGGCCAGCCACGGCATTGATTTTTCGCAGGGCTTGCACCAGGAAGCCCAAAAATCCATGAGGATCACTTTGCCTTGCCAATCTCCTAATTGGAATTCTTCAGCTTTGATGGGTTTAACAGAAGTGAGGACTTCTGCTCCCGCAGCCAGACCAGCAACAAAAAGGAGAAAAAGGACCAGCAGGAAGGAAATACGGATTGTCTGCATCAAAACCAGCTTTCTTGGACAAATTGAGTATCCATTTGGTCACGAGACAATAGGACAGAGCCTTGGAAGCTGCAACAAGAACCTCTGAATTGGATCCCGAGTTGGGTTTGACCAACCAATCTCAGCGTGGTAGGCTGGCTCGTCATTTGAAATCTGCCTTTGGCCGGATTGGCCTTCACCTCCCAAAAGGATGGACCCCATGTTAACTATTAAAAAAATGATCTTCGTGGTGTTGCTTTTTCTGATCGCCTTGCCCCTGAACGCCAACGCCGTCACCGAGCCCAAGACCGAAACCACTTATGACGATGCCATCACCGTCAACGGGACCGAGCTGGTGGCCACCGGCGTGGCCCTGCGCGAAAAGACTTTCCTCAAGGTGGATGTCTACCTCATTGTCTCATACATAAAAAAAGGCGCCACCCTGGGAGAGAACAAAGCCGAATCCCTGCTCAACCTGGAAGAGCCAAAAATGCTGCAGATGGATCTGACTCGTGGCTTCAGCAACGAAAAGCTGAAGAATGCCTTCAGTGAAGTCATCGAGGACAACTACGACGACATGAGCGCTTTCCAGAGCGACATGGATACTTTCCTTGCCTATTTCACAGCGGATGCCGAAGAAGGCGACCGCCTCATCTTTGCCTACTGGCCTGCCGATGGTCTGACCACTTCCCTGAACGGCACCGAGCTGGGCAAGATCGGCAACGTGGAATTCATGAAGGCATTGTGGACGGTTTGGTTCGGTGAAGATCCTGCTGATGACGACATGCGTGAAGCCCTGGTGGCTGCCGTCAAATAAAGCCAACTAACTGACATTTCCCATTACGGTCGGAGTCAATCCGGCCGTTTTTTATGCCCACAATGAAGCCCCTATAGGATAAGGTCTGGAACTTGAAGCCCGTTTGGCCGTATGGTAACACTCTGGAGATCAACCATTCCCCTTGGAAGG
>JAUUYW010000152.1 GCA_030590265.1 Candidatus Krumholzibacteriia bacterium | reverse complement strand
GTTGAAAGTGTGCAAGCGGATCAATTGATGCGGTTCGGTACTTATGGGCGGGGGATTTGGGATTTTGATGTTGCTTCACCTTTGTCAGGTGTCGAAAATAATGCTCCGGTGCTGGCGGAATTTGCCCTGGAGAATTATCCGAATCCGTTCAATCCTAGCACTACTTTGCGATTCAATCTTGAACGTGGTGGTTTGGTCCAGGTAGATATATTTGATTTGGCAGGGCGCCGCATTCGTCGTCTTCACTCGGGGGAATTGGCAGCAGGCGCGCACGAGTTGACTTGGGATGGGCGCTCCAACAATGGGTCCCATTGCCCGAGTGCTGTATATCTTGCGACGGTAAAAGGCTTGGGGAAAACGGAGAGTTTGCGGATGACATTGGCCAAGTAAATTGGCAGTATCGCAGGGATATGCAGTGTAAATAGTTGACAATGACGGTCAATAATTGTACGATAAATCAAGGAATCGATTGATTTAACCGCTGATTTTCCAGCCCAACGCGAAAGACATTTGAAATGCATTACCGGCCAAGCCACACCACCCAAACGGAACATTCCGGATTCGCGCGTTCTTTTACGCGTCGATTTATCGGCTTGTCCGCGCGGTTGTGTGGCAGTGCTCCCGGTGATCCTTGATTTAGTTCACCAAAACACTGACCAAAAGCGACCCCGTCCGGACTTCTCCGCGACGGGATTTTTTTTGTTCCCCGAAAAAGGAATGACCCATGTCTGCTGAACTGCAATCGCCCCGTACCCAAATCGATGAGATCGACCACCAAATGGTTCAACTGGTGGCCGACCGCATGGCTGTTGTGCGCGCAATCGCCAGCACCAAAAAAGCCGATACCGATGCTCCCTTGCGAGATCACAACCGCGAACAGGAAGTGATGGCCAATTGGCTGGCCCTGGGAAGGCAAAACGAACTGTCGGATTATTTTGTGGGGCGCATCCTGCGTGAGTTGATGAACTACTCTCGCCGGGTCCAGGAAGAGATTCTGGATCGCAGTCAAGACGAAACGGGGCTTGATTTGCTGCAGGTGGGATACCTGGGCTCCCAAGGATCGTACAGCGATCTGACATTGACCAAGCTCTTTGCCGAACGCTCCCAGAGCAAACTTCATCGCCGGGGTTTCAGCTCACTCACCCAGGCAGTGGATGCCCTGGAGGCTGGCGAACTCGATTACACATTGTTGCCCATCGAAAACACCATCGCTGGAAGTTTGAACGAAACCTATCAGATGCTGGCGGAGCGACAGCTGAGCATTGTGGATGAAGAGGTCCTGCCGGTGGAGCACTGCCTGGTGGGCTTGCCGGGTGCCGACCTGAGAAATTTGAAGGTGGTTCGTTCTCATCCGGTGGCTTTGCAGCAGTGCGCCAGTTGGTTGAACAAACTGTCATCCTGTTCCCAAGAGAGCCACTCCAGCACTGCAGCTAGCGCGGAGTCGGTGGACAGGGACAAGGATTTGCAGGTAGGAGCCATTTGTTCCGAAGAGGCTGCCAGTCGGCTGGGGTTGGTGATTCTGGCTCGCGGCATTGCCAACCAGACACACAACTACACTCGTTTTGTATTGGTTGCCCGGGAACCTGAAACGGTGGATCGACGACGCCCGGCGCGCATTTCCCTGATCCTGACCGTGAACCATCGTCGAGGCTCGCTGGCACGCTGTCTGGATGCTTTTGCCCAGCGCGGAATCAATCTGACCAAACTCGAAAGCCGTGCCAAGGCCGAGAGTCCCTGGGAGTACTACTTCTATTTGGATATTGAGGGGCACAACGAAGATGCGCAGGTCATGGAGGCTCTCGATGAAGTGTCTCGCCATGCCAACACTCTCAAGGTGCTGGGTTGCTATCCGCGAAGAAGCATTTTCGGGGAGGATTTGGAACCGGTTGAACACCAACCCGAAGACTTGAAGCCTGAATCCGAAATAGCCACTCTGAAACCTGTTCCCAACGCTTCATTGCGTCGCAGTGGCCGCAAGCCCACCCATGAACCCAGTATTGTGAAAATCGGTGGTGTGCCTGTAGGAGCGGGCCACTTCATGCTCATCGCGGGTCCGTGTGCGGTGGAGAACCGTTCCCAGATAACGGAAGCTGCCCGCATGGTCCGCCAAGCCGGGGGACAGGTGCTGCGTGGTGGTGCTTTCAAACCCCGCACCAGTCCCTACAGTTTTCAGGGTTTGGGTTTTCCGGGGGTTGACCTGTTGTGCCAGGCAGGGGCGACATACGAATTGCCCGTGATCACAGAGGTGCTGCGATTGGAAGATGTCACTCGCATTGCCCAAAGCGCCGATGCCCTGCAAGTGGGCGCGCGCAACATGCAGAATTTCGAGTTGCTGAAAAAACTGGGGACGATTCAGCGTCCGGTGCTGCTCAAACGAGGCTTGAGCGCGACCATTGCCGACCTTTTGGCCGCCGCCGAATATATCCTGGCAGCAGGCAATCAACAGGTGATTTTATGCGAGCGTGGGATCCGCACTTTCGAAACCGCCACACGCAGCACCCTGGACATCAGCGCGGTGCCTGTGTTGAAGCAGCGCACTCACCTGCCGGTGATCGTCGATCCCAGCCATGCGGCAGGCAGGCGGGATTTGGTATTGCCCCTGGCTGCGGCTGCGGTGGCTGCGGGGGCGGACGGGATTATTGTGGAATGCCATCCGGATCCTGATCAGGCTCTTTGCGACAAGGAGCAGGCCTTGACCCGCAGAGACATGGATGATCTGGTGGCCATGATCAGAAAAGCAGGGAAAGGTGTCTGAGGATCAAGTCACGCAAAAACGGTTAGCCCCAAAAAAACCAAGGAAGCCTGCCGATGGGCAGGCCTTCCTTGGTCGAATTCAACAATAGGGTCTGACTACCGGTAAAGGCTTTTGAGCGTACCAAGAGGCACGACATCGTTTGCCACGGGATCACAAACCAATCCCGGGAATACTCCGGTCAAAGTGCCGGTGCAGAACTCTTGTGCAGCCTTGTCCACAATGGTGATGGCTTGTTCGTCAATGGGAGCCGCCGCCAGGTCGGAATAGAAGACAAATGTTCCAGTTCCGGTAGGTCCAGGTTCGCAATCACTTTCAATGGGCTCGAATTTGAACATGATACCAGGCATGTCAATGCTGGGATCTCCATCGCAAGCCAGTTCGGCAGTGTAATCAACCATGCAGTCATATTCCCCATCGGAAGAACCGGCAATGGCGTCAAAGGCGATGGCTTCTTCAAAGTCAGCGCAAGAACAAGTACCACCCTCAACATCCACGAGGAGGTCGAAGTGGCTCAGCCCGTGGGGGCTGTCCATGTCCCAGGTCAGTTCCAGGGTGTAACAGTACATTCCAAGGTCATTGTTGCACTCCTCAACACTGATGTTGCCACTGATCATGCATTCGGCATCGGCTGAAGCCGGAGCAATGATAAAGGCGGTCAGCATCAGACACAAAGTTAGCGTGAGATTCTTCATGATACCCTCCAGTTTTGATAAAAATCCAATTCTAGCCCTTTAGTATAACATAGGTATGGGCAATTGTCTATTGACTTGTTGAAAATGAAATCCAAATTCAAATGGGCCGCACTCCAGTTGCTACACCTGGCTCAACAAAGATATTTTTTTCCTGCAAACAAACAGCTAACCCCGGTGGTGACTTGCGTGGTTTGCGCACAAAGCGTTTCTCAGTATAAATGACCGGCACCAAAGAAGAATGCTTGGCTTTGCTGTGCAGGGCCGCCAAGGCGGCAGCCTTCTCAATGACGGTTTTGGGAATCTGATCGGGTTGCCCTGCCGTCCGCAAAACCACATGACTGCCGGCCACACCCTGGGCATGCAACCAGATGTCCTTGCTGTGGCTGACCCGGTGAGTCAGTTTGTCGTTTTCCTTGTTGTTGCGCCCAACCCAGACTTCCCATTTTTCATCGATCAGGTAACGGCGAAAGGGGCGCACCGGTTCGTCCGCAATGTGGGCGCGTTTTCCGGCAGCGTGTTTGCCCGTGGAATGTTTTCCGATGGAACTTTTGGCCACCGGTAAAAGGTCACCGTGTTCACTGGTCCACAGGTGCAGGGCAACCAGTTTTTCTTCGTCATCGACCACCGGCCCAATGTTTTCCAGGTTCACTTGGGCAGCCTGCTGACGACTCTGCAGCTCTTCGCTTCGGACCAGGTTGGCGGCGATGATGTCGTGGCCTTTGTCGGCCTTGCGCGCCTTGCGAAACCATCCTTCCATATTTCCGGCTGGTGAAATGGCCGGATCCAGGACAATGGAAATGGGCGTGCCGTCCTGCAAGTCGTGGATCTCGGCCGTTTCCTGGCCTTGCTTCAGATTGTGCAAATTGGCGGCCAGGGCTTCGGCCCAGCGGCGGTACTGGTCGCCTTTGTCGGCTGTCTCAAGATCCCGGCGCAAATTACTCACGAGACGATCGGTGGTGGTGGCCACTCTTTTCAGGGTGGATTGTTGCTGGATAAAAAGGTCGTTGGCCAAACGGTGCTTGAAAGAGGCCAGCATTTGGGCGAAGAGTTCGTCGGCCCAGGCCTGGTCGTTTTGGGAGTCGCCAGTGTTCCAGGTTTCGGTTGGGGGAATTTCCGAGAGGCGAGGATGTGGAATTTTATGACGGGCCCAAAGCAAATGGCCCTTTCGGTCGAGCAAGGTGGTGTTGCCGCGCTGACCGAACATCTGATGCAAAAGGTAGAGAGGCTGTTCGTCGGTGGTCAAAAAATGCAGGGCCAATACTCGGTCTTTGGGCAAAATCCCCAGGTTTACCAGACGACTTCCAGTCAGTTGCTGCCCCAAAAGATGACCTTTGGCCACGGGCAAAGCCTGTTTCACCGCATCGGACCAGGTGCCTTCCATTGCAAACATGAAATTGCAGCCGGGCCGCGATGAGAGAACCAACCCCGGCCGGTCATCACCAACCAAATGCAGACGCAACCAATCAGGTCCCACCGCGACCCGAAAGACTTTATGGTTTTGCCATTTCAGGCGCAAATGGGCGCCCAGGTTTTGCAAAACCTGCAAATCGGTCCAGAGTGCGGGGGACTGACCCATCAAAAGAAGGTGTAACCGAGGGTGATTTTAAAGTCGGGACTGTCCAGAATGCCCAGTCGGGCTTCAAGCAGGATTTCATTCTGGTTGCCCAGCTTGCGAGTGACTCCGAGAAGAGCACTGAAACCCAGATCGAGGTCGCCATCCATGATATCGTTGTCCAGGTAATTCAAGGAGAGGCTGCCGCCGGCGTAAAGGCCCCAGGGTTCGGTGGTCAGTTCGGTGAATTGGTAAGCCAGGTCGCCATTGAGGGTGATGATGGTGAAGTTGTCGCCGAAGCCCATTTCAAGGTTTGGGATCATCTCCACGTTGGGGAAAAGTTCTCCCAGTTTGGCGTGGACACCGAAGTGCATTTGTGAGATTCCGTCCCAGCTGGTGTAGCCAACGCGGGGGCCCAAAGGGGTGCCGGCCAAGGTGGTGGTGGCAGTCAGCAGGACCAGGAGGATGAGGAGAGCAGAAAAAGTGCGGAGCATGGAGAGCCTTTCTGGTGGTTTGGCAGCCGTGGGATTTGTTGAACCCTATGGTAAGCTGTGCAGTCCGTTGTCTCAACCCTATTTCATGGGAAAATTGGTGGATAGGAAATTCAGTCCCCGCCCGACTCGCTCACAATAGTTTTCGAATTTCCGCAGCCACACTGTACCCGACTTCCATCTCTTCATCGATGATAGAATCAGCTCCGGCGCCCTCCAGGTCAGCGGTGAATCGATGAAACCGAGCCCGGGCGACGATGCTGACGTTCGGTGCGATGGCTCGGATCTGAGAGGTGATTTGCCTGGCCGTGCCAGGATCGGGAATTGTCACCGCAACTGCCTTGACCGATTCGATCCGGGCGTGTTTGAGCACCTGCAAGCTGGTTGCATCACCCACAACCATGGGAATACCCAGGGCCCGCGCATCGGCCAAAGAGTTGGCATTGAGTTCGATGGCAATGAGAGAATGGCCATGCTTGGTCAGTTCTTCGGCGACCCGTCTGCCCGCAGGTCCGTAACCGATGATGGCGATGCGATCTTCATGAATTTCCGGGTCGGTGTCGCTGGTTGTGGGTGCCGCTCGACGATCCAATATTCGGGAGATGCGGGGAGCGAAAGCCACCAGGTAAGGGGTGGCAAAAAGCGAGAGAACCGTGGCGGCGATGATCAGTTCGAAGAGTTCATCCCCAATCAGGTTTTGCTGACGAGACTGGCCGGCCAGGACAAAGGAAAACTCTCCCACCTGAGCCAGACAGATACCAGTGGCCAGGGACCGCCCGAGGGAAAAACGAAAAAGACGAACCACACCGGTGATCAAAATCATCTTGCCAAAAATGATCGCGGCAACCAGACCTGTCACCTGAGGCCAATGCTCGAGGGCCCAGGCAGGGTTGGTCATCATCCCGATTGAGGAGAAGAAGAGAGTGACAAACAACGTCTTGAGAGGCGCCACATCAGCGTGGATCTGGGTGGCAAAAGGGGACTCGGCCAACATCATGCCAGCCAGGAAGGCCCCCAGCACCGGAGACAGCCCCAGGGCATGCGCCCCCCAGGCACTCCCAATGGCTGCTACCATGACCAGTAAAACGGGGGTTTCGCGCTCGGTGGTGACTTTGGTGCCCAGCAGCAAGGGGGCAATTCGGGTCAAAAGGTACAGTGAGATGGCCAAAAGGATGACCATTCCCATGGCGCGGAGCAACCCCCAGCCCACATCCATGGCAGTGCCTTTGCCGGCAAGAATGGTCACCATCAGCATCAACGGAACCAGGGCGATGTCCTGCAACAATAGAATACCCAGGGTATTGCGGCCGTGAACACTGTCAATCTCGGCTCTTTGAACGAGCAATCGGATCACAACCGCGGTGCTGCTAAGGGCGATGATGGAGCCGACGGCGAAGGCTGCCGGCAGGTCCAGGCCGAAGAGGGTGCCGGCGTACATTCCGAGGCCGGTTGTCAGCACGACCTGCAGGGTGCCACCGCCTAAAGCGATGGCGCCGATGCTGCGCAGCTTGCTGCGGGAAAATTCCAGGCCGATTACAAACAACAACAGTGCAACGCCAAGTTCGGCAATGCCGGTGACGGCCTCGTGGTTGTGTATGAGATTCAGGGCATTGGGGCCGAGCAAGGTTCCGGCGAGGAGGTAGCCGAGAATGGCGTTCTGTTTCAGGCGCTCCAGCAGGGCACCCAAAAGCATTGCGGTGGCTAACAGGATCAGAACATCCAACAAGGAGGTCCAGAGATTCATCGTCATCACTCCTGAGCGGTGTCGGGTTTTGTGAGGTCAAGGCATCACAGGGGCATGCCTTTTATTGGGGTTGACCAGCTACTCAATAATAGCAAAGATATGGTCAAGTGGAATTCAGTTTGTGGGATTTGTTGTGCCGTGGAGAATGTTGCTAGGTCTTTGTTGCCACGGTTTTCAAATTCCCCACTCCAAATGCTACACTGCATATTTCAAGGTGTGCTTCCTTTCCCGTTCCAGAGCCCGGGTAGATACCGTGCGCCAATAATAATTTTCCCAACTGTCTGGTAACTCATGATGGCCAACAAAAATACGACCCCTAAGAACATCTTCCAAAGACAACTTGGTATCCAATAATCCCCGCGCCATGGCAGGTGTAGGGCTCCTGCGATCCTTCTGACGACGGCCCAACATGAAATTCCGATAAACCACAAAAATTGCCAACCGCTCTGCTGCAGCCTGCCTACGTTTTGAAAAAGCAATCGTCTCGCGAGTATGATTCTTACTGCTGTGACGAAGAAACAAATCAACCAAGTTGATCTCCCACATGTGATTATTGTGATCACGATGGTCTTTACCTGGGGTCAC
>JAUUYW010000038.1 GCA_030590265.1 Candidatus Krumholzibacteriia bacterium | reverse complement strand
GCCACTGTTGACCGCAAACTGGCCCGCATGGGCCGGCACTGCCTGCTCTTTCTTATGAGAAACCTTGAGAAAGCCAAACCTGCCACTGAAATCGTCTACGACGGACTCGAGACTTTTGAGTACAGTCAGTATTTCCCCCACCATCTCAACCTGGCTGTGGAGAAGGGAACAGATTTCATACTCTTCTTCAATGACAGTGAGTTACGACGCAAGGGAGCCATGACCAAAAAGCAGAGGCCTCGTCGGGATGAATTGGAAAAACTACATGGCACTCCAGACCCGAAAGCCATCATGAAATCCACCGAAGAAATGCTATCTGTCACCATCAGTGGACAGGATTCGGTCACAGTGTACACCGATGACCACAAGCAGTACGTCGGCCCGATGAGAAAGTATAAGGACCGGGTTACCCACGTTGTGACCCCAGGAAAAGACCATCGTGATCACAATAATCACATGTGGGAGATCAACTTGGTTGATTTGTTTCTTCGTCACAGCAGTAAGAATCACACACGTGAGACGATTGCTTTTTCGAAGCGGAGGCAGGCTGCAGCAGAACGGCTGGCTATATTTGTGGTTTACCGGAATTTCATGTTGGGCCGTCGTCAGAAGGATCGTTGGAGCCCTACACCTGCCATGGCGCGGGGATTATTGGATACCAAGTTGTCTATGGAGGATGTACTTAGGGGCCGTATATTTGTTGGTCATCATAAGTTACCAGACAGCTGGAATAATTATTATTGGCGGACGGTGTCGACCAGGGCACTGGGACGAGAAAGGAAACACACGCTGAAGTATGCTGAATAGTTTTGCCGATGGGGATATTGAAGGCTTTTGCAATGAAGACCTAGCAACATTCTCCACGGCACAACTTGATATTTGGAACCTCCTTCCCATTTGGTGTTCACAACTATTATATTACCCGGAAGACTCACCCTGCTCTATAATGGGTGCTGAATCAAAATTACCTGCGGACCATGCCGCTTCTTCAAATGAAAATGAGGTATTCAAATGCGAGTCAATCGGCTGACTTCTCTGATGTTCAGTATGATGGCGCTGGTTCTTTTTCTGGGTGCATGCCCAGCCACAGCACAGGACGAGCTGAGTTATGACCAGTACCGAGCCCTTTCGTGGGCGGCTTCCCGCCTGGACCATCTGGCGGCTTTTGAGCCCATCCATGGGGAAGCAGGTATGTTCACTGCCCTTGGTGAACGTTTTGGCACTGTATTGGTGTTCAAGCACACCAGCCGTGGTGCCCAGCGTGTTTGGAAGAGCAACCAGCTCAGTGGTATTCCCAACGAGGTGTTGGTCGCCGACCTCAGTGGAGATTCTTTGGATGATGCCCTGATATGTCGTACAAACACTGGAAAAGTCTATGTGTGGTCACTGGAGGATTACACCCTGCTTTGGGAGTCACTACCCAGCGAATACCGAAATATTTTTTGCTTCACAACCATGAATATGGATGAAGATCGGGCCAATGAAATTGTCCTGCTGGCTGACAACAAAATCCACTATATCGATGGCGGGACCTTCAACAAGGAATGGACCAGCATCAACGAATTCCAGGGCACCATGATTCGCTGTGGCGATGTGGATGGCGATGGTCAGATGGAAATAGTTCTTAATTCCGGCATTGTTATTGACTCGGTTTCCGGTAGCATTGAGTGGGAGGAAGAGGCTTTTTTCAGCACCATCGAATTGTTGGACATTGATGGGGACGGAATGCTTGAGGTCTTGACTGAAAACGGAATCAGCGGACCGATCAAGGTTTACGATATGGATTACGGGAACGAAGTTCGGTTCCAGTAATTTCGCAGAAAAATAGCGGTCACGGAAATTCATCCATGGCCGCTACTTTTTTTCCAGCTGTCCAACAATATCTATCGAATGCCCTTCATAATGGCCAGCATCTCATCAGCTGGTTTGAAGGCGCTGGTTCGTCCATGCAGGACCTCACCACGGCTGTCGATAAAGATGACCCGGGGCAAACCCGGAACCTTGAAATATTCTTTGATGGCGGTCATCTCATCATCATCGGCTTTGGTGGCGTCGACTTTGATGGTCACGAAGCGCAGACTTTCTTCAACCACTGCCGGCTGATTCCAGACGGCCTTGTCCAGCTTTTTGCAATACACACACCAGGTTGCCCAGAAGTCGATGATAATGGGCTGACCGGCGGCCTTGGCGTCGGCGCGCTTTTGGTCCAGGAAGGCCTGGACGTTTTCGCCCGTGTGGATTTTCTCCCACTGGACTTTGGCCGGTAAAGGCGCGGGTGTTTCTGTGACAATGGCGCTGCCGCCAGTGGGGGTGGAATGAGCAGCACTCAACTGCATCCCAGGGGTGTTCTGGGCCAGGACACTCTTCCAGGCTTGGTGCAGGAAACCATACTGCAGGCTGCTGCCCACAAAGAAAATCAAACCACTGACCACCGCCAGGATACCCAGGGCCTTGCGGGTGCGATCCCACCAGGTGGCTCCAGCCGCCAGGGCATCAAAGGTCCCGAGAAATACACCCACAACCACCAGGATAGCCCCCAGCAGAGGATAAAAATAATGTGCGGGAATAACAGAACCTGGTCGCAGGAAATACAAGGCCATACCTACCAACAAAAGTCCCATGCCCCTGTTGAGGGATTCCATCCAGCCACCGGCCTGGGGCATGGAGCCCAGCAGGGCAGGGAAAGTACCCACTCCAATGAGCAGCACACCCATTCCCATGCCAAATGTGAAGAGGCTGATGAAGGCCAGCAGACCGTCGCCCGTGGTGGCCAGCATCAGCAACAGTCCGCCGAGGAAGGGGCCCACACAGGGCGAGGCGATCAACCCGGCAATCATCCCCATGAGAAACACACCCAGCAAACCGGAGCGGTTGTCACCGTCTGGACCACCGAGCTTATCGCGCAGGAATTGGGGGGCTTGCAGTTCGTAGGCGCCAAACATGCTGAACGAAAGAATGATCAGCAGAATGGCGATGGGGATCATCACCACCGGGCTCTGCATGAAGGCAATGATGCCGCTGGCGGCGGTGGCACTCAGGTAGCCGATGATGGCATAGACCAGGGCCATCCCGATGACATAGGTCAGGGACATGATCAGACCGTGCAGGATTCCCTTTTCCTTGCTTTGGGTTCCGATGACCGCCAGGGTGATGGGGATCATGGGGTAGATGCAAGGGGAGAGGCTCATCAAAAGGCCGAATCCGAACAAGAGCAGCAAAAACAGGAACATGCCGCGTTGTTCGATAAAATTGCTGATCCGGTTGGCGGACCACTCGTCACCAAAGTCCACATTCAAGGTGCCAGTCCAGGAGCCGGTCAGAGGCTGGCCGGCGGTGTCCTTGGCATCCAGGGTGATTTTCAGTTGGTGTTCGGCCGGCTTGAGGTCATCTGGAAGGGGTGCAGCCCATTCCACCACGGCTGAACCGGTATTTGAGGTGATGACTTTGGCAGGGTAGGGAGTAGAAAAAAAGGCCTCTCCACCTGGGGTTTCCGCTGTTAGATTCAGCCCTTCGGTGGACAATTCAGCCCCGCCGGGAAGCGAAAGATTAAAACGGATGATCAGTTCTTGCCCTATCTCAACTTTCTCAGGGAGTGATTCAGGGGAAATATTCACCTGGGCACTTTGAGCTGAAACAGCACTGAGCAGCATCGTCAGGGCAACAAATGTCAGAATCAGGCGCGGTGGGGTTCTTTTCATTTGAGGTGGTCCTTGGGAGGGTTTGAATCGTAGCCAGGCTCCCGAATAGTTGGGGGACAGAGGCCAGCCAATCTTCCAACCTGTTACTATACGAAGATTGGCCGCGAAAACAAGTAATGGATGACTAGGAGCGTGTCGGGAAACCTCTCCCGTCGCCCTGCACGCCCTGCTGATTCGACCTCGTCGTTGCGAAACCGGGCCCGTAGCTACGGCTACGAACCCAATCTCGCGCCTAGATCTCGAACCAGCAGGGCGCACATGGCTCGGTCCGAGGTTTCCCGACACGCTCCTAGTAAACCCATTTTGGCGCAATTGTTGCAAAAAAATTCAAGTTTTGCATATTTAAGGGTGAAATCGACCCAATTGGCAAAGGGCACCTGTCCTTTGATTCATTAAAATTCCAAGGTAGGTAACCCGTGGTTCAAAATTCAAACCAAACCCGCATCTCTTTGCTGGTCCTTTTGTCCTTTTCGATTCTGGTCTTTGTCGGGTGCGGTGGCGATGGTGCCCAGAACAATCACCCCGATGCCGTTGTTGGTGGCAATATTGGAAATCTGGCTCCCGACTTTGAACTTAAAAATATTGCCGGCGGTGATTTGAAGCTCTCAAGCTTGCGCGGCAAAGTAGTCATGATTGATTTTTGGGATACCTGGTGCCCTCCCTGCCGCAAAGCATTGCCTCATCTGGAGGCCATCAGTTTGGAATACTCCCAAGATCTCGTGGTGGTTGGAGTTGCCTTTGGTCGCGATGGTGAAGCCAAGGTGAAACAATTTGTGACCCAAAACAAACTCACCTTCCCTATGGTTCTGGCAGATCCTGAATTCAAAGTGACCAAGGATTTTGGTGGAGTGCAAAGTATCCCCACAACCTTTTTGGTGGACCGCGATGGTCTTATCGTCAAAAAATGGGTGGGTGGGCATTCTCGCGAAGAATATGAAAATGCCGTTAAGGCAGCCATCGGCTCCTGATGGTGTTTGGTGTGAAACCGGAATGAGGGGTGGTTCAACTGCCCCTCTTTACTGGAGGAACCAGTGCAGGCTGTTTTTTTAATTGGTGTGGCAGGTGCAGCAGGTGCCATTTCACGTTATGGAGTGGGCCTTTGGGCCCATCGCCAGTGGGGTAGCAATTTTGCATTCGGCACCCTTTTGGTCAATGTCCTGGGGTGCCTTATCCTGGGGTTTATTCTGGAACTCGATTCGCAAACCAATTGGGTCAATACTCCGGCGCGGCTTTTTCTGGCTGTTGGTTTTTTGGGAGCCTTTACAACCTTCTCCACCTTTGGATTTGAAACCCTGAAATTTATGCAGGAGGGCTCACACTATCTTGCGCTGATGAATGTTGTGGCCAATATGGTTTTGGGGTTGATGGCGATCTGGGTGGGTTGGGTTCTGGCCAGGATGATTGCAGTATAGGTGAGAAAAAAAAAGACCCCTGATTGCGAATGCGATTCGCTAATCAGGGGTCGGTACGAGATATGATCATTTTCTCAACCACCACCAGAGGTCGATGAGAGAAAGCCCCATCATCAGATAAACTTCCGGTCCCATTTTAACCCCCCCTTTCCATTGCTTAGGTGAACTGTTGTGGACCTATCAGTTTTCGTTTCATTCTCTTTTCTCCTTTAGAAAGGATTTTGGAGAATTGAAAAACTTAAACTAATCGGCTTCTTTCAACAGGACTTAAGCAAGAAGAGGGCCGGGGGATGAAAGTTATTTTAATTTCTTTATTTCCAAGCAGATAGCTGTCTTGTCGTCAGTTCTTTCTGAACCGCCAAAGGCGTTGATACTGGAAAAAATTCTTTCAAGCAAGTGGGAAGGGGTGTCTTCGTCGTTTTGAACCAAAAGGTCTTGCAGGCGGGTTAAATCAAAGAACTCCTCATTCTGGTTTTGCTGGTCGGTCAGGCCATCAGTATAGAGGAAAAGGCGATCTAGAGGCTCAAGTTGGATGGCACCCTGAAGGTAGTCGAATTGTTCAGTCACACCCAAAACGGGGCCCCCTTTGCGCAGGCTTTGATTGTAACTGCGGTGAGGATTCCTCAGGATGGGTGGTTCACTTCCTGCATTGCAGTAGGTCAATATCCCCGTCTTCGGGTCCCAGGTTCCGTAGAAAAAACAGATGAATTGTCCCGAGGCAACCAGATTGAAAACCGTATTGTTCAGACGCTTGATTACCAGGTGAGGCAATTCTTCGGCCTCGGCTTCCTGCCGAAAGGCAACCCGCAAGGAAGTCATGTGCAAGGCCGCGGGAATACCTTTGCCCGAAACATCGGCCAAAGCAAAACACAAGGTCCCGTCGGAACGCAAAAAATAGTCAAAATAATCTCCACCCACCTTGCGGCAAGATTCCTGGAAACCGGCAATGACAAAACAATCGGTTTCCAGGGGTTCACCTGGCAGCAAGCCATTTTGGATTTTTCTGGCCAGTTCCAGTTCGGTCTCAGTCCGTTTTTGTTGAATGCTATCCAGGTACAAAAACCGACTTTCCAGAAGAGAACCGGCCTGCAGAGCAAAATTACTCAGATGGCTCAAATCTTCCTGGGTATAAAGGGCCCCGCTGCCTTTGGCCCCAAAAGCCAAAAACCCCAGGAGACGATTGGCCGAAATGAGGGGAATCAGGAGATTGACTTTCAGCCGGGTCAAAAGGCCAAGAGAATCAGGGTCCGTATCACTTGTGAGCAGAAGATCTTCCATTTCTTCGGCAAAGATGGGCCGGCGCAAACGATTCAACAGAAGTACCAGACTGCTATTTCCAGGCAGGATTTCCAGGGAACCATGATCTCTGGCACCGTCGCGTTTCTGATGTGGCTGGAAGTCTGGTGATTCTGTTTTTGGATTGATAAAAAGAGTCAAGCTGGCAGGGCGGAAAAGGTTGTTCAGACCCCCGAGCAACCCCTGGATCACTTCGTCAGCATCGATGAGGGCAGTCAGATCCTGTCCCAGGTGACTGATGGCCTGGAGGTTGGCTCGGCGCCCGGGATAAAAGGTATCATCGATCCAACCTTGGATGACGCGTCGCAGAGGCAAAATTGTCAAACTGCTGGCAGCTACCACCAGCAGCAGGACCGGATAGGTAGAGACGCTGAACAGGCCGGCCAAGAGCTGTCCCAAACCCACCACAATCACGAAATAAATCGCCAGAACGAACACCGTCAGCAGACCGTATATAAGGCTGATCCGCAAAACGAATGATTTGTCGAGGGCTCCATAGCGCATGATTGACAAGGCAAAACTGACCGGAACCAACAAAAGGCTGAAGGACAAATATTGCCACTGGGGCAAGCTGGTATCAGGGTTCAGGGTGCCAATCATCATGGCAGCCATGAAGGGCAGAAAACCAGCTAAAAGTCCCACTAGAATGACCAGCATCTTTGTGCGTTGGATGGGTCGGTCCCGGCGCAGAATCCTTTTGGTGAAAACCACCAAGCCGGCCAAAAAGAAAATGAGGGAATAAACAAGGGCTACCAACTCAAGCCCAGGCATGATGGCGTTTGCTTTTTCCTTTGGGAGAGCCAATTGAACCAAGACGAGCAGGAAAAAAATGAGCCATCCCGGCCAAAGCAAACTGCGCCAATTGCGCAAAGATCCACCCTGGCTGTGCCTGGGGGTGGGAAACTGGAGGAAAAAGCGCAGAAAATATGCGGGCATGAGCAACTGCAGCAAGGAGCGCAGATTCTCCTTACCAACCATATAGTCCACCCTGGGCAGATCGGGAATATCCATCAGGAGGAAGGCGAACATGATGCAAAGGGCAAAGAAATTCCTGGCCACCATGTCTTTTCGCAGAGAAAAAACCCACCAGCCGATGACCAGAAATGCAAGTCCGGCCACCCACATGCTGAAGTCTCGGGTCATGCCCAGCTGTTGGGGTGGACGCGGAAAAACGGTCACGGTGGAAATGAGGCCCGTTCTGTTGACCATGAAATTAACTGGAGTCAGCTCGTAATTGCCGGCCATGGCGGCAAACCAATGGGGCATATCGGAAATTGTCTTCCCATTGACTTGAAGAATCTTATCGCCCGCCTGGAGTCCGGCCTGTTCGGCAGGGCCATCTTTGACCAGGGATCGGACCTCCAATTGATGAACAATAAAACCAAAATCCGGTTTTTGGCTGATGTGAACCGCCACCGGGATGGTCGCCAAGGCCAGCAAGGGAGCGATCAGGACCAAACCCAAAAGGCGTGTGATTTTTTCAAATGGAGATTGTTTGCTGACAGTGTTGTCGTTCACTCGCCCCTCCTGAAACCGGCAGGTTCTGATGAGAAGCAAAGTTTAGCACAGGTGGGGCCTGAATTATAGCCCCGCCTGCACCGCTCGAAAGCCCGAACCCACCTTCTGCTCTTGGCGGGGGATGTTGTCGGCCGAGGCGCAACCCGGCCCAAAGGCGCCAATCAGGCCTTTGTTTCCGGATGGATTGTTGCCAGGCAGGCAGGGAGAAGAATTGTTGAGGTTAAAATTACCGAAATCCGGGGCGCAGAACATGGGATCTTTGGAAATGTTGTCATATTTGTTGCCGAGTGACCTTAGATTTTCCACCCAGTCTCCACCCTCGTTGCCGAAAAGATTGCAGCCTCGGAAAGTGGGAACTTCGCTGTCTGCCCGCAGAACCGATCCTTGATTGAAGGCGATGATGCAATTGCGCACCTGGGGGCTTTGACCTTGAATAGCCATGGCCGCGCCTACGGATTCAGCCATGTTCTTGTACAACGTGCAGTGATTGAGAATAAGTTCGGAATCGACAATGCTCAGGGCGCTGCCACCCAGCCCGCCCCAGTTGCCGGCAAAAATCGAATGGGAAATCTCACAACGTGCTTTTCTGACATGCAGGCCGCCTCCGGTGTTGCCTGAAGCATTGTTTTCCAATGTGCAGCCTCGGATAAGGACGTTGGATCCGGGCATCAGGGCCAGGCCGCCACCCATCAGGCCAAGATTGTTTTCAAAGGCACATTGGCGGAAAACCGCCTTTCCTTGACATTGGGCAGCACCACCGGTGGTCAGGGCCTTGTTGTTTTCAAAAAGGCAATTGGCAAAAAGTGGATCGCTGGTTTGGTCGGCGAAAATGGCGCCACCGCTTTTGGCCGTATTGTCTTTGAAAACACAATTGGAGATGCGAGGGGATGAATTTCGGCAAATGATGGAGCCACCCTGATTTTGTTCGGTATCGTCAACTTGACCACCGAGCAAAGTGAATCCGACCACGGCAGTGTTGGAATCTGCATTGTCCATGATAAAATGACGCCCTTTGCCTTGGGCATCGATGGTCACGCATCCTGGTTGCAGAGTGCCGGACCAGAGGGCCACCCCGGGTTTCATCCTGATGCTGTGTTCATAGTAGGTACCACAGGAAACCAGGACAATGTCGCCGGCTTTGGCTTTGATGAGGGCACCTTTGATGGTGGGAGAAGATTCGGGAACCGAAAGGGTTTTGGCTTGGGAGAGGGGCGCACCCAGCATAAAACAAAGAATGAGGGTGGCAACCAGGCTATGCAGCCAGTTGAAAGTAGCGCCCTTTTTGATCTCTGATAAAATATCCAACATGATCATGTCCTTTTAAGACAGAAGAAAAATCCATTTTTGCTCCACCGGGCGGAGCGAATCGAACTTGCGGATAGGTTACCTGATTCTTTGGTCAATATACATTAAAAAAGGTCGCGATCCACTAGGGATGCGACCTTTTTTATAATGTCGAAACCAAACTGTCATAGATCAGACAGTGCGGTTTACCGGTACAGAGCCTTCAAACCGTCGAAGGATGTGCTTTCGGTAGCCACAACATCGTCACAGTTGCCGTTGATGATGGCAACGGGAAGGTCGGGGCCGCCCTGGATCTGCTGCAGAGGAATGATGTGGTTAACATCGGCGCCATCCAGATAGACAGGTTGGGGCACTTCGGGAAGGGAGTTGAAGTACACTTTATCAATGAAGAAATTGATAGGAGTTTCATCATCGAAGATGAACAAGTGCACGACGGCTACCACGAGAGATGGGTAACTGTACGGGTTTGTCAGAGGCTGGCCCAGTCCAACGATGAATTCATCGGGACGGGTGGCGAAATTGGCGGCTTCGCCCATGAGTTCCCATTCGGTCACAACGCCAGGTCCTTCAGCCCAAATTTTGGCTTCCCAGCCAAGAATTCCAGCGTCACTACTGGAGGGGTGGGTAATTACTACATAACCCAGGTGCTCGCCGGCAGCCAAATCAAGGCAGTGCACGCAGGCGCAAGGATCGAAGTAGACGCCGATGCCATCTTGATCCGGATCCAATTGAGCAAAAGCGTTGCCGGTGATGAAAACAGTAAGGAGTAGTGCGAAAGCAATCTTTTTCATGGGATTCCCCCGGTGAATGAGTTTAGTGTTCGAGCGAGAACTTCATTTGTTATTTGGATAGTACAGCATTTGAGCAGGCTTGAAAAGCCTTTTTTTTATAAATTTCATAAAAAACTCCTGTTTTTTCCTAATAATTTGAAAAAAAGACCGTCTAATTGAAAGATTGACTTGTCTGAATGAGGAAAAAATTCTCTATTTCATCTTTCCAAACCCATTGCTCACACCGCTCCAAGGTGTTAAATTGCATGATCCGATACGAACAAACTTGTTCAGTCAGGTTCCTTATCCGGCAAATCCAGGAGTTGTGCATTGGAAGATATCAGGAAATTGTCCCAATATTTCCCCGAGGGTATCGAAAAAAAGTGGTATGAAGCCTGGGAGAAGGATGGGTTGTTCGCACCCGATGAAACTCTCGAAGCCGATCCCTTTGTGATCACTTTACCACCGCCCAATGTTACCGGTATCCTTCACATGGGCCATTGCCTGGGCAACTCCATCCAGGATGTTCTTATTCGCTGGTCCCGCATGCAGGGCCGTCCCACTGTTTGGGTTCCCGGCATGGATCACGCCAGCATTGCCACCGAGCAGGTGGTCAGCAGGCAAATGGCTGAAGAGGGCATCTCCAAACATGATGCTGGTCGGGAGAAATTTCTGGAAAGGGCCTGGCAGTGGAAAGATCACACCCACCAGCGCATTGCCCAACAAATTCGGCGTTTGGGCTGTTCTCTTGATTGGGACAGAGAAGCCTTCACCATGGATGAAGCCCGCAACAAAGCTGTGACAGAGGCTTTCATCTCTTTGAAGGACAAGGGACTGATTTACCGTGATGTTTATCTTGTCAATTGGTGCCCTCACGACCAGACAGCCATCAGTGATGACGAGGTGGAACACAAAGAGGTCGAAGGCAGTCTTTGGCATTTGCGTTATCCCTTTGTCGATGGTGACGGACACCTGACCGTGGCCACCACCCGTCCGGAGACAATGTTCGGGGATGTGGCTGTGGCCGTGCATCCGGAAGATCCCGAACGCAAACACCTTATTGGGCGCATGGTTCAATTGCCCCTGACCGAACGCACCATCCCCATCATTGGCGACTATCATGCTGACCCGGAAAAGGGCACGGGATATGTAAAAATTACTCCTGCCCACGACCCCAACGACTTTGAGGTTGGGCGCCGCAACAATCTGCCCCAGGTCATTTGCATGACTCCCCAGGCCAAAATGAACGAAGAAGCTGGCCGCTTTGCTGGCCTGGACCGCTACGAGTGTCGCAAGGCCGTTGTGACGGCCCTTGAAGAGATGGGTCTGCTGGATAAAATCGAGAAGAACATCCATCAGGTTGGGCACCACGACCGTTGTGGTCATGTGATTGAGCCCTATCTCTCCAAGCAGTGGTTTCTGCGTATGGACGACCTGGCAGAACCGGCCCGGACCGCGGTGCGCGATGGTGAAATTTCCCTTTTTCCTGATCGCTGGGTCGGTGTCTACAACAACTGGATGAACAACATCCGCGACTGGTGCATCAGCCGACAGTTGTGGTGGGGGCATCGTATTCCTGTTTGGTATTGTGATGAATGCGGCCATGAAATTGCCGCTTCGGAAACACCTTCGTCGTGTCCAAAATGCAACTGCAGCCAATTGACCCAGGATGAAGACGTGCTTGACACCTGGTTCAGTTCCTGGTTGTGGACCTTCTCACCTCTGGGTTGGCCGCAAAATGATGCAGAATTAAAAAAGTACCATCCCACTTCAGTTCTGGTCACGGCCGCGGACATCATCTTCTTTTGGGTGGCCCGCATGATCATGGCCAGTTATGAATTCATGGGAGAAAAACCTTTCAGCGAGGTGCTTTTCACCGGCATTGTGCGGGATGAAGAAGGCCGCAAGATGAGCAAATCCCTGGGCAACAGCCCGGACCCCATCGATTTGATTGATGACTACGGTGCCGATGCCCTGCGCTGCAGCCTGGTTATGCTCACACCCACAGGACAGGATATTTTCTTCACCGAAACCACCCTTGAAGTGGGGCGCAACTTCTGCAACAAGATTTTTCAGGCCACCAAATTGGTCCTGACCATGTGGGACGAAGCTGGTTTGCCCCAGGAAGCCTGGTCACCGGACCTGGCTCCGCGCACTTTGGACCTGACCGACATGGGTGATGCTTACGATTTCAGTGAAGACGCAGGACGTCTGGTCAATGACTTGTGGGCCGGTATCTTTGGCGGCCATCCTCCTGTTGATATTTCCCATGAAGATATCACACTGGCTGATCGCTGGATCCTTTCGCGTTTGCTTCAAACCGTGAAAACCTCCGGTGAAAACCTGGAAAAACGTCGGCTGAATGATGCGGCATACAGCGTGTTCAACTTCTTCCGGCACGAATTCTGCGATTGGTATCTGGAGGCCATCAAGCCGCGTTTGCGAGATGCTGACCAGCAGGGTGTCGCCCTGAGTGTTGCCGTGCTTAACCTGGCAGTCAGTTACAAACTGCTGCATCCGCTGATGCCTTTCATCACCGAAGAACTCTGGAGTTGGTTGCCCCCGAGCAAGGGTTATTTGATGACTTCTTCCTACCCGGCCATGAGTTCGGCTGCTCCTTTTGCCGATGAGTTTGCAGATTTTGAGCAGGTGAAGGAAATTGTGAACGTAGTTCGCAACGTGCGCAACGAACTGGGTGTGCCACCCGGAAAACGTGGGACCGCCATGCTTCGGGTTTCTGATCAGGAAAAAATTGGACATTTGGAGAAAATTGGCGATTTGGTTGCCCTGCTGGCCAAGATGGAAAATGTTGATGTGGTTTGCGGTGGTGAAGACCCATCGCCAGCTGGGGTGGGTGTGGCCGGCACGGTGCAAATTTTTCTACCCATGAAAGGGCTGGTGGACCTGGAAAAGGAAAAAGCCAGACTTGAAAAAGAATTGGCCAAGCTGGAAGGTTGGATGAAAGGCTGCCGGGCTAAACTCCTCAACGAGAAATTCACCGCCAATGCCCCTGACCATGTGGTGCAGCAGCAAAAGGATTTGCTGGCTGAAAACGAAAACAAGGCAGTCACCCTGGTTGAAAGAATCAAGGCCCTGGGATGTTGATCACAATTGAGAAATTTTTGAGTGCGAAAGGATCTCATGACAGCCCGTGATGACAACCTGACACCTGGTGAAATGTTGGCTGCTGCCCGAAAAAAGGCCGGCCTTAGCCTGGAGCAATTGGCGGAGGATACCAAGATTCCGCTGAATATGCTGCGGGCTGTGGAAATGGATGAATACCACAAGGTATCAGGTGACCTGTATGTGAAAAGTTTCTTGCGTGCCTATGCCAAGGAAGTGGGCCTCGAGCCGGAAGACATTATTGAATTCTATCATGTCTTCACCGGGGCGGCGGTCAAAGCTCAGCAGGACGCTGAAAGCGGGGCCTGGGATGAGAGTGATGTGGAAATCAAGAGAGTCGGCTTGCCCTGGGGCCTGATCCTGACCGCTCTGACGGTCGTGGCCATGGGAGTTGGAGCTTTCTTCTGGTTTTCCGGGGAAAAATCCAGTGATGCTCCTTTGGAGCAAGAACCGGTGGTAAAACTGGAGACCGTTCAGGATGAACCGCCCAAAACCCTCCCCGATACCATTGCTCTTGGCTGGCATATGAGCGAACCAACTGAAATTGTGACCCCGCCGCCAGGCACTGGCAAACCTCATTTGCCACTGGCCTTCGCCGGTACCCCGGATGTGGTTTTCCAGGATGGGATAACCTGGCCCTATGTGGTCCGTCTGATCACCGAAAAGCCGGGTCAGTTTGAAGTCATGAAAGATGCGGAAAAGAATTTCCAGACCGCTGACTTTCCCGCCAGTTTGGCCGAGGCTAAACCCCTGCCCTCGGAAAATGTAGAGGCCGGTCGTGCTTATGCCGTTAAACGGGGATTTGTGGTTTACTGGGGAGCCGACGATCATTTGAGCCTACGGCTGGGGCATATTCGCGGGGTTGAGTTGAGTTTCAACACCAAGGTCCAGGACCTGACCCGGTTCCATCCTGGTCAGGAGATTCTTTTGGATCAGTCCCTTTTGATTGATGCCTCGGGGAATTGAGCGCAATATGGGGCTTTTTCAATTGGCATCCCCGTTTGAACCTACCGGAGACCAGCCGACGGCTATTCGCCAACTTGTGCAGGCGGCCAGGGACAACAAACGCTACCAGACTCTGTTGGGAGTTACCGGTTCCGGCAAAACCTTTACCATGGCCAACATGATTCAACAGCTGGATCGTCCGGCCTTGATTTTCAGCCACAACAAAACTCTGGCAGCCCAGCTTTATGGCGAATTGAAGGGTTTTTTCCCGCGAAACGCCGTGGAGTTTTTCATCTCCTATTACGATTATTATCAACCCGAAGCATTCATTCCCGCCACCAATACCTACATCGAAAAAGACACCAGCATCAATGATGAAATTGAACGCCTGCGCCTGCGGGCCACCAGCAGTTTGCTGGCTCGGCGGGATGTCATTGTGGTGGCCAGTGTCTCCGCCATTTATGGCGTGGGCAATCCGGATACTTTTCGCAGCAGCATGATCAGCCTGGAAGTTGGTCAGGAAATTGATCGGGATGACCTTTTGAGCCATTTGGTGGATATCCAGTATTCTCGCAATGACGTGGAACCCACTTATGGAACATTCAGGGTTCGGGGCGATACAGTGGAAATTCGCTCTGCATTTGAAGAACGGGTGCTGCGGGTGGAACTCTTTGGTGACGATATCGAAGCCTTGAGTTGGATTGATCCTCTTACGGGAAAAAGCCTGGGTGAAGCGAACAACGCCATGATTTATCCCGCCACCCAGTTCGTGACCGAGCGAGGGGGTACCGCAGCCATTGTTGATGCCATCGGCAAGGATCTGGAAGTGAGGCTGGGAGAGTTGGATGAACTGGGCAAACCCCTGGAAGCCCACCGTCTGGCCTCGCGGACACGATATGACATGGAGATGATCACCCAAATTGGTCATTGTGCCGGGGTGGAAAACTATTCCCGCTATTTCGATCAGCGTGAACCCGGAACCCGACCGGCCTGCCTGCTGGATTATTTTCCCAAAGATTTTCTCATGTTCATTGACGAGAGCCACGCCACCATTCCGCAAATTGGTGCCATGTATTACGGGGACCGTTCCCGGAAATTGAACCTTGTGGAGCACGGGTTCCGTTTGCCCAGTGCCTTGGACAACCGACCACTTTTGTTTGAAGAATTTGAACAGGTGATGCCTACAACCGTATTTGTGTCGGCTACCCCGGGAGATTACGAATTGGAAAAATGCGGTGGTGTCATTGTGGAACAGGTGATCCGGCCCACCGGTTTGCTTGATCCTCCCATCACCGTGCTTCCGGTGCAAAACCAGGTTGATGATTTGCTGGAAAGAATTCGCATTGTCGTGGGAAG
>JAUUYW010000149.1 GCA_030590265.1 Candidatus Krumholzibacteriia bacterium | reverse complement strand
GCGGCAATTCCAGAATCCGCACTAACAACTGTAGATCCTCTTCGATCCCACGCCTAACCACTTGGCAAACCGATTCCGGTACTGTCGAGCCGTACCCGCCCTGCTCACTCCACCCCGCATAACAAACCCGGCACAACCTCAACGCCCAGCAATCGGCGCAGTTGGATTTAACTGCCGCAAAAAAATCCTCCTGCATTTTTTCCACAGCTCGCGTATCCAATCCACTGTCGATGCTCCCCAATTGCAGCGAATCACCCGTGCGCTCGCAAGGTTGAAAATGACCATCAACCGTCACATGCAACTTGCGAACTCCAGGCCGACAATTGCCACCTGGGGTGTAGGTCTCCCCCAATGGCGCACGCGAGCGATGATGCAACCGAATTAAACCCGGCTCCACCAAAGATTTGACCACCGGTCCGAGGTTTTCCCGTTTTCCCTGGGCAATGGCCTGGAAATAGATCTCCCGCAATTGCGCCATCTGCTCGCCGAGATCCGTGAAATCGGCCGCCGTAGCCGGCCATTCCTGCCCTTTCAAGTTGGCCAAATTCACCCGCAACTCAGGCATCGCTTTCAATCCATGCCGAACATATGGTGGGAACTCCGCAAAAAATGAATCCACCTCCATCAAATCCACCGGTGGCGCGACAGTGCAAATAAAACTCAGCCTCTGGTGCATGAGAGGATCCCGGTCCAACAGCTTGTCCAGCCCTGTCATGATGCGATCAAAAGTACCTTGCCCTTGTGCATCCAGTCGCTGTCGATCGTGCACGGGTTTAGGGCCATCCAAACTGATTTGTAAGTTCATTTTATGGTCCAAAACCAGGTCGATGATCGCATCTTCCAGCAGAACCCCGTTGGTATCGATGACCAGGTGGGCGTTTTGGCCATTTGGGTGATTGCGCACTTCTTCAGCCACGGCCCGAATTAAATCAATCTGCAACAGGGATTCTCCACCATAAAACGAAATGGTCGGAGCTTCCTTGGTGGTGCATCGTTCCAGAAAATAATGAGTGGCCTGCAAAGCGGTCTGCAAAGACATGGCTTGGTTGCCATGGGATCGCACCCAACCCAGGTCTGCGCCATACACACAATACCGGCAGCGCAGATTGCAAGATTCGGTGAGGGTCAGGACAAGATGCTGCAATTGGGTTGCGTATTGACCAGCCAATTCAGAGGGTGCCGTTGCTGGGATCAAACGAGGGCGAGTGGCTAAAAACAATCCTTCTTCTCGACAACCCTTTTCAATGCCCTGCACTGTTTTTTGGATGTCGGGAAGTTTGTATCGAGATTGCAAATGAATTGGAATATTTCCGTCCCGGCACTCCACAAAGCAAGGCAACACCTCGGCCAATATCGGCTCCAAAACAATGAGTTCCTGGCAAGAAACATCGTAGAGGTAAGTTTCCCCGGCTGCGTGGAACATGTGACCAAAAAAATGTTTTTGCTTGGAGTTGGGCAAATGTTTCCAATCTGGATGAAGTTGACATGTCACCAGGCTCTCTGATAATCTAGAGCTGTAGCATCACTTATCCCAGAGGAGAAATCATGTATCGCAAACTGGAACAAAAACCGGGAAAACTCGTGGCCAAGGAAGCCAGCCCTGAATCAGAATGTCAATGCGTATGCACCAAAGAACCGACCAAAGATGGTGGGGCCAAGCCCGACAACAATCAAGTCTCGATATATTCCGGAAATCACTACAACATTGGCAACGATTAAACGATTCCGTACCCAGATCAATGAATGGGCAAACCTTTCAGCAATGTAACTTTCCCATATTTGTTCGAGGTGTATTCGTAGACTTTTACTTCAAACAAAAAACCATCAACAACCATTTGCTTTGCCCCAACTGGCAGCAATTCCCCCGAATCCACTTGGTTCATCATTATTGAAGACTCTTCCATAATAAAAGGAAGTAAGGCCTGTATTTTGACATCTTCGTGGTCAAGAGAACCGGCTGTATAACGGGTGATTTTTCCTTCAACCAAATATTCTCTTACAATCAGCCACTGTTCTCCACCTTGAGCTTGTACGGAAACCATCTCAACCGGATCACCGATCCGAGCCTGGAGCTGTGTAACCAAGTCACGGGTAACGTCCCGTGGCTGGTCTTCTGGAACGCCAATTTTAAATCCCCTCATACCAATTTCAACCAGCTGACCATGGTCGTGTGCAGGAATACCCAAAAAATTAATATCAAACCCATCACTCCCCAATTCCGAAAATTCCCCTCCAAAAAACATCAACACCACAACTACTGCGACCATACTGGCACGAAGCTGCCGCCGCCCCCTGCGCCTGTGCTGGCCTTCCCTGACCCGCAGGCGTTCCTTGAGCACCGCCAAATGTGCTTCCTTCTTAATCTCATCAATCTCAACCACGGGAGCCGATTCCCTGATCCATTGCTCAAAATTGTTTTTCATAGCCGAAACCTCATTCTACCATGGCGAGATGGTATTCCTGATACGAAGAATTTCATCCGGAAACCCCGGTATCTCCGTCCCCGACAACACTCCAACCCTCATCTTCAACAAATGCCTCTCTGATCAATTTCATTTTCTCGGCCGAAAGCTCACGCTCGAGGCCATTTTTCACCAGGTCGTGCAGCAATTGGTTTCGCCCACGACTGAGATGATTTTTAACATTGCTCTCGGTCAAATCCATGACCATGGCGATCTCACGCACCTTCAACCCCGACCAGTAGTGGGCCCGCACAACTTCCCGGCGCACCGGGTCAAGATTGTTGATGCAGAGAGCCAAAACCTCACTGATTTCAGCCTGATCCAAGTCATGGTCGGCCTGACGCGGATCAGCAACTTTTTCCTGGTCATCATCCCAGGGTACTTCCGGACATTGCTCCCGGCGTCGTCTCTCTTCGCATTTCAGGTTATGGGCAATCCTGAAAAGCCAGGCACCAAAGCTGTATCCTTGCCACTGGAACTTGTCCAGACGATCGATTGCCAGGGAAAAAACCTCATTGGTCATTTCCCGGGCTATTTCGATATTATTGAATTCACCGGCCATATAACTCAGGATACTGCTGTAATATTTCCGGTAAAAGTACCCAAATTTTGCTGGATCAACCCGAGCCAGTTGAAGCCATTTTTTTTCAATTTCAAGATCCATGGACGGATTTTGCGCACTGCCGACTTCAGAGGGGTTCGTACCCTCTTCTTCATTCGGTCTTTGCTGCCAAATCCAGTTGGGCATAATGCCAACGCCTTGAGGGTTCAGGATGGAAATATCTTGCCTGGAATTCCAATTGCAGTAACCAGATCAAGATAAGCCATCCTCTCCCCAAAACAAAACCACCGGGCTCAATCCCCCAAAGGCCCGGCGATTAAGTTTAAAAAGAGAGAACCGAGCCAGATTGCAACACTCGCCCTCATTGCATCCCCCAACTGCGGCTCTCTCCTATGTTTCATATTGTAAAGTCGGCAACGTCAACAAAAGCGAAATACAGGGCGCAAAACCAGTTGATATTGACATGTGAGTATTCCAAGACGTTGCCAACTTATTTGGGCTGAAGATGCCGCCAGCAACACCAGTTGCTCAGGATTCTGTGAATCAACCCCTATACTTATAAATGACGGATTTCGGGTTTTGGACTCACTTGGCAGGTCATTTTTTTTGTTTTTTTTGTAATTGTGTAAAATTCGGCCTGAATCGGCCTTTTTAAAAACTCGTTTTTACGTAAAAATTTGAGAACCCGCTCCGGAAAAGGACTATTTCACCCCATATCCTTCCGGGTTGCCCGCTTGCCAACGCCAGGCATCGGCGCACATTTGTTCCAAATTTCGATCAGCCTGCCAGCCCAGAATGTCAGCCGCCATTTTCGGCTCCGCGTAACAAGTGGCAATATCTCCGGGTCGCCGGTCCACAATCAGGTAGGGCACATTCCGGCTGGAAGCCTTTTCCGCGGCACCAACCATTTCCAACACCGAATAACCCTCCCCTGTCCCCAAATTGATGGCCGTGCACCCCGGCAGAACACCCAATTTGTCGATGGCCGCCAAATGCCCCAGGGCCAGATCCACCACATGAATGTAGTCGCGAACTCCAGTTCCATCGGGTGTATCGTAGTCGTCACCAAAAATACTCAGCTGTTCCCGCAAACCCACAGCCACCTGCATGACATATGGCATCAGGTTGTTGGGGATACCCTGGGGATCCTCACCAATGCGCCCACTCTCATGAGCTCCAATGGGATTGAAATAACGCAAAAGCACACAGCGCCAGCGCTCATCCGATACGCACAAATCGCGCATGATTTCTTCGATGAAAAGCTTGGTCTTGCCGTAAGGGTTGGTGGCCGACAGCGGGAAATCTTCGGTGATGGGCACCGTGGCCGGGTCACCATAAACCGTGGCCGACGAACTGAAGACAATGTTGAAGCAGTTGTTCTCCTGCATCACCTTCAACAGTTCAATAGTGCCGAATATGTTGTTCTCGTAATAGCGTAATGGAATTTCACAACTCTCACCCACGGCTTTGAGGCCGGCAAAATGCACAACGGCGTCAAATTGCCCACCTTCAAATACTTTTTGCAGGGCAGGACGATCACAAATATCCACCTGGTGAAATGTGAGCTGTTTGCCGGTCAGATCCTGCACCCGGCGCAGACTCTCTTCACTGCTGTTGTCCAGATTGTCCACCACCACAACCTGATGGCCGGCGTTCAACAATTCGAGACAGGTGTGGCTGCCGATGTATCCGGCACCGCCGGTCACGAGAATGGTTTTACCCATGAGAGCTCTCCTGTTTTGTCCTGCAGTTGTTCTTTTGGTCTTGGAGCGTGTGGATAATTTCACTGCTCATTGGCCGCATTTTGACGAATCCGACGCAGAATGTCCACCTTAAGACTGCTGATCTTCCTAAAATCCCAACATCCACAAAAAAAGACCCCCGAAAAACGGAGGTCTCAACTTCTACTTTTTCCAAACAAAACCGGTATCCTCGAAATTGTGCACGGCGACTCCTGATTCAGTGTCAAGTGATGTCAGGACATGTCGCGGGAACATTTGCAACAACACAGCAGCCATGCACAATTTCCGGAACACCGGTTTTTCAATCTTTGACGTTTGCTAATCCCCCACGTCGAAGTTGATTGGTAGGATTACAAAAAGCGAAATCCTTTCAAGCCCTCTCAGGGCTCTCTCCAATACCTTGTAGATTCTAACCGAAAAGTACCCCCAACGCCAACCCCATTTTCTATTTATCACGAAAATTTTAACTTTATCTCACTTTTGTAGCAATTTGATATATAAGGGATTGACAATGAACATCAATTTAAGCTAGTATGGAACTTCAATTCAACACTCGATAAGTATAACACAAAAACTCAAGCCTGGAGGGAAAAACATGAAAGTTTTTAACGTTTTGATCATTGCCTTGATGCTGGTGGCTGGCTCAGCCCTGGCCGGCGAAAAAGTTGCCGACACTCAAAATGCCGTGCCTACTCTCAGCACCCTTGGTGTGCTCAGTGGCACCCTGGATGAGAATTCCCCAACCTACAACCGCATCTTTGGTGGCTCGGTGAGCCTCGAATGTGCTTCCGAGGTCAGCGATTCCAGCATCGATGGCATGTACTTCGGCTTGTTCTGCATCGAAGTCAGCAACAGCGATCCCATTGAACTGATTGTGGATCCTGCCGCCACCCTTCTGAACGACACCGTAATGACCATCTACTGCGATCCTTTCGATCCCGGTGCTCCTGATGCCAACATTGTCAGCTACGACGATGATGGCGGCGAAGGCCTGCTGAGTGCTTTTGTTGTTGCCGATGGCATCACCCTGACTCCCGGCAACATGTACTATGTGGTGCTGTCCACTTTTGGTGCCGGCGATGATGACGACATGGGCGCCTTCGCCATCAACACCAGTGACAATGTCACTGAGTGCGGCACTGTGGCCACTGAAGCCAGTAACTGGGACAGCCTGAAGGCCATTTACCGGTAGTCTGAAAATTTGATTCTTCAAACTGTCGGCGATCTCGTCCAGCCGATAGGAAAAAGGCCCTCGCAATTGCGGGGGCCTAATTTGTTGATGTCCATTGGGTCTTGCAGATCAGGACCGCCCCACCTCATAAGCCGACAAAGCCGCCATGTTGACGATTTTTTCCACCGTTGAGTTGACCGAAACCATGTTGATGGGCTGCTTCAAGCCGTAAAGCAAGGGACCAATGATTTCCCGCTGCCCCAAATGACCCACCAGCTTGTAAGCGATGTTGCCACTCTGCAGATCCGGGAAAATCAGCACGTTGGCTGCTCCCCGAACCATGCAGTCCGGTACAGCAAGTTCGCAACGGCCGGTCAGGATTGCCGTATCGGCCTGCATCTCCCCATCCACCCGCAAATCCGGGTGCCGTTTGTTTAAAATGCGCACGGCTTCGCGCACCTTGCGGCTTTCGGGACGATCGTTGTCCCCAAAATTGGAGAACGAGAGCATGGCCACCACGGGATCCATGTTGAAGTGACGAGCCACCGTGGCCGCCATCAAGGTGATTTCCACCAACTGTTCCGCATCGGGTTCAAAATTCACGGTGGTGTCGGCGAAGATGTAGGGTTCGCCTTCCACCAGCAGCAAATGCATACCCACGACTCGATTCACACCCTGACGCATCTCGGCCAGGGTCAAAACCGGTCGCATGGTGTCCACATAGCTGCGATTTGCTCCACAGACCATTCCTTCGGCCTCCCCCGTGCGCAACATCATCACGCCATGGTGGGTAGGCCGTTGGACCATGCGCCGGGCCTTGGTCATGTTGTATCCCTTGCGGGCACGTTCCTTGAACAACACCGTGGCCATTTCTTCAAGGTTGGGACAACGGGTTGGATCCTTGAGGATCATGGACGACAGGTCAATATTCAGGGACTCCGCCTTGGCGCGTATTTCCTCCTGGTTACCCAGCAGGATCGGATGGCAATAACCTTCATCGACGCAAATGCGGCAGGCTTCCAGAATCCGGGAATCGTCCCCCTCGGCAAAGACAATTTTGCGCAACCGGCTTTTGGCCTGGCTGCGAATGGTGCGCATGATTTCACGGCTGCGGTTGGTCAGGCTTTCGAGCTGCACCCGGTAAGCATCCCAGTCGCTGATGGGCACCTGGGCCACCCCGGTGTCACAGGCTGACTTGGCCACCGCGTGAGAAACAATGGCCAGCACCCGGGCGTCGAATGGTTTGGGAATGATGTATTCCCGACCAAATTCGAATTGCTCATTTCCATAAGCGGCCGCCACTTCTGCGGGCACCGGTTGGCAGGCCAATTCAGCCAAAGCATAGGCGGCGGCCAGTTTCATTTCCTCATTGATGGCGGTGGCCCGCACATCCAGGGCTCCCCGAAAAAGGAAAGGGAAACACAGGACGTTGTTCACCTGGTTGGGAAAATCGCTGCGGCCGGTGGCCATGATCACGTCGGGACGGGCTTCAACCGCATCCGGATAAGTAATCTCCGGATCAGGATTGGCCATGGCAAAGACGATGGGCTTGTCGGCCATGGAACGAACCATGTCCTTGCTCACCAAACCCGCCACCGAATACCCCAAAAACACATCGGCATCTTTCATGGCCTCGGCCAGGGTGCGGCATTCGGTTTCGTTGGCAAAATACTCTTTGTACTCGTTCATTCCCTCGACGCGGCCCTTGTAACAAACACCCTTGCTGTCGGCCAGCAGGAAGTTTTCCCGGGGCACACCCAATTTTTCCACCAATTTCCCACAGGCGATAGCTGCGGCGCCGGCTCCACTGACCACCACTTTCAGGTCTTTAATTTTCTTGCCCTGAAGCTTGGCGGCGTTGATCAGGGCGGCGGCGGAAATGATGGCCGTGCCGTGCTGGTCGTCATGAAAGACCGGGATGTTCATGGTCTCTTTGAGAGTCTCTTCTATATAGAAGCACTCCGGCCCTTTGATATCTTCGAGATTAATTCCGCCGAAGGTCGGTTCGAG
>JAUUYW010000021.1 GCA_030590265.1 Candidatus Krumholzibacteriia bacterium | reverse complement strand
TCATCCATGGTTCCAACGGAGCCCGTTCCTTGGGTTTCTTGTTGATCTTATAAACCCCATTCTCCACCTCGAACAGCGGCCAATAATTGTTCTCAACCGCCTCGCGAGACAGATCAATACCGATGGCAGGATCGAAGTGCCAGCCAACGGTGCAGGGCATCAGAATATTCAAGAACGCGGGCCCATCACAGGCCAGCTCCTTCTCCACCTTCATGGCCAGATCTTTCCAATGGTAAGGAGTGGTCTGGGCCACGTAGGGAATATTATGCGCCACCAGGATCTTCGTCAGATCCTTGCGGTTCTGGGTCTTTCCATAACTCTCACTGCCGGCCGGTGCGGTGCTGGTGAAAGCTCCGGGAGGTGTTGCGCTTGAGCGCTGGATTCCGGTATTCATGTAGGCGTTGTTGTCGTAACACACATAAAGCATGTTGTGACCGCGCTCCATGGCTCCGGACAGCGACTGCAAGCCGATGTCGTAGGTTCCCCCATCGCCACCAAAGGCGATGAAGTTCATTTTCTCGCGCTGCACAGGCAATTCGCCGTGCTTTTTCAACGACTTGAAAGCCGTCTCCACACCACTGATGGTGGCCGCGCAGTTTTCAAACGCACTGTGAATGAACGGTGTGCGCCAGGCGGTGTACGGGAAAATGGTCGTGACCACTTCCATGCAACCGGTGGCTCCACCCACTACGGTGTCCGCTCCTGCGGTCAGCATGATCTGCCGCAAAATGTTCGAACCGGTGCAACCGGCACAGGCGCGATGCCCTCCGGTAAGAAGCTCCGGATTGTTGGTCAATGATTTTAGATTCGTTGCCACAGCTGGACCTCCTTTCCTAGGATCTGATACCCAAAAGACTGATTTCCTGCATCTCGTTGCCGGCGGCAACCTTCTGCAGATCTTCAATGACGGTGGCGACCTGCTTCAAATCGAAGTCGCGGCCACCGAGACCATAAATATAACCGTGCACGGGCACTTTCTGACCGTACATGGCCGAACGAACTTCCATGAACACGGGTCCACCCTGTCCGCCAAAACTGGCCGAACGATCGAGCACGCAAACAGCTTTGCGACCGGCAAGTTTTTCAGCGATGAGGGAAACCGGGAACGGGCGGAACATGCGGATTTTCAACATTCCTACCTTGACGCCTTTGTCACGGTACTCGTCGATGACATCCTTGGCCGTGCCCGCGCTGCTGCCGAGCATGACCATCACCATTTCGGCGTCGTCCATCATGTACTCTTCGCACAAGTCATAGTGACGACCGGTTAGCTGGCCAAATTCTTCGCTCACTGATTTGATCACTTCGATGGCCTTGTCGTAGGCAGCCAACTGGGTGGCTTTGTGCTCAAAGTAATAATCGGTCAGATCCAAAGGACCAACGGTGATGGGGTTTTCAACATCCAACAACGTATAGGTGGGATCGTTTTTGCCAATGAATTTGTAGGCATCGTCATCGGGAAGCATGTACAGACTGTCGGCGGTGTGGCTGATGATGAAACCATCATAGTTGACCATCACCGGCAGACGAACGTCCTTGTGCTCGGCAATGCGCCAGGCCATCAGACCGTTGTCGTAGGCTTCCTGGGCGTTCTCGGCGAACAGGTGAATCCAACCCGCATCGCGGCCGCCCATGCTGTCGCTGTGATCGCAGTGAATATTTATATTACCACTCAGCGCACGGTTGACCATCGCCATGCAAATGGGCAGGCGCAGTGAAGCGGCGATATAAACCACTTCCCACATCAGGGCAAAACCCGCGCTGCTGGTGGCGGTAAAAGTACGCGCACCGGCGGCTGCCGAACCCACTGCGGCACTCATGGCCGAGTGCTCGCTTTCAACCAGAATCATCTCGGTTGTCGACTCGCCGTTGGCGACGAACTCAGCGTATTTGTGCATCATCTCCGTTTGCGGAGTGATGGGGAAGACTGCAGCGACATGGGGCTTGGCCTGCTTGAAAGCATAGGCCACGGCCTCATTGCCGGACAGTGCCACACGTTTTTGTTTCATGACTCAAATCCTTTCCGGCATTCGCCTATTTCTCTTCCCGAACCATGACCAGGGCAGATTTGCCCTTCTTGGCGGGAGGACATTCGTGGGCACAGATCCCACAACCTTTGCAGTGATCCAGCAGAATCCCCTTCATGATGGGCTTCGCACCGGAAGTATCAATATCGATGGCCGAGTCCGGGCAGTAGATCCAGCAGAACATGCATTGGATGCAGTTCTCTTCCACAAACTCGGGCACAAAAGTACGCCAATCACCCGTGGAGTAATCGTGGGCATTGCCCGTCTCCCTGATGATGCCGCCTTCGTGCAGTTGATCGTTGCGCAGGAAACTCATTCGGACACCAACTCCTTGTTGGCCCGCTCCACCGCGGCCAGGTTGCCGTCGATCACGGCCTGAGAAAATTTGCTGCCAAGCTGCTCCACCAGGGCGCCCTTGAGCTCCTCGATAGTCAGCAGGTCATTGACGGCCAGCAAAGCACCGATCATGGGCATGTTGGGAATGGGACGGCCGATTGTATCAAGAGCGATGCCAGTGGCATCCACCGTATGAACTACGGCACCATCAACACCCAGCTTGGCCTTGGTGGCATCAATGCTATCAGTTGTGTTGATGATAAAAACGGTACCTTCGCCCACTCCAGCACCGCAGCCTGCGGCCGATGAATCCATCAATGAAGGATCCAGAATGATGACGATGCCCGGGTTTTCGATCATGCAATGCCGCCGAATGGGCTTTTCCGAGATACGTGTGAAGCCGCGCATGGGAGCGCCGCGTCGTTCCGGACCGTACTCGGGGAAGCCCTGACCATACATGCCCTTTTCGAGCACCGCTTCGGCCAGGAACATGGCAGCCGTCTTGGCTCCCTGTCCGCCCCGCGCATGCCAGCGGATTTCAACCATCTGACCTGCCATGGAACCAACTCCTTTGGTGGAAAAAAAATTGCTCGGGGTGTAGTATGCAATTCCCCGATGGAACGAAAATAGTGTTTTCATAGGGGCGAAACAAGGGAAACTGCAATAGCCAATGATAGTGAAAACCACTATCATTTAAGTGGGTTATGAGGTTCTGAAACATGGATTTCTTTTGTCGTTTATTGATCTTTGAGGAGGAGTTCCAACCATGCGTGATGAGTCCCTGATCCTGGAGATGATGCTGGACCATACCCCAAGCACTTTTGTTCTGGGACCCCTTGCAGGTTTGGAATTGAGCCGTTTTGTGCCCAATCCACCACCGGTATACATCCTCGATCAATTGGTGGCCGAGATGCACCCTGCCTGGTTGGAACAGATTCAAAACAACTGCACCAATTGCGAACAGCGAACCCTTTTGGTTCAAGGCGGCGAACAATTCAAGTCCCTGAACCAACTTGAGAAAATTTACCAGTGGCTTTCCGAGCAGGCTCTGACCCGCGACGGAACCATCGTCGCCATTGGTGGCGGGACCGTGCTGGACCTGGTGGGACTGGCCGCCTCAACCTGGCGGCGGGGCGTGAATTTCGTCAGCATCCCCACCACTTTGCTGGCCATGGTGGACGCATCCATTGGTGGAAAAACCGCCCTCAACACTGCCGGGATCAAGAATCCCGTTGGTTCCTTTTATCCAGCCCGGGGCATTCTGGCCGACGTTGGTTTCCTGGGCACTCTGACCTGCAGCGACTGGCGGAACGGCATGGCCGAGCTGGTCAAAACCGCCGCCATCGGGGATGCTGTGTTGTTTGCAGAACTGCATGCCGCCCGAAAAAAGCTGAACAAGACCCTGGGCCATAGTGAAGCCGACCAACCGGTGCCGGGAATTTTAGGAGCCTTGCCCTGGGGCGATTGGGTGGGACGGGCAGCCACCGTGAAAGTCAATCTCGTCAATCGTGATTTCAAAGAGAAGGGTCCGCGCAAGGCATTGAATCTGGGTCATACTCTGGGGCATGTTCTGGAAGCCCACAGCCACCAGTCGGACAAGCCGCTCAGTCATGGCCAGGCCGTGGCCATTGGCATGGCGGTGGTCTTTCGCATTGCTGCTGAAAGGAACCTCTGCCCGGTGCCCCAGGCCCTGGAAATGATTCAACTGCTGGAGGCCTGCGGGCTGCCAGTAACCTGGCCGGCGCCCCCGGTTGATCTGTTGGAAACACTTCTTGCAGGGGATAAAATAGTATCCGCCCGGTCAGGACTTTCATGGGTCCTGCCCGAGCGGATTGGAAAAATCAAAGTCGACGCCAAGGTGCAGCCAGCTGAGTTGCTACGCTGGCTTGAAGCACCCGAAGAGGGTTAATCTCAAGCCTATGGGAGCCTATTTAGCCAGCACCATCTTTATGGTGCGATGGCCATCGGCACTGCTCAGACGGGCAAAATAAACCCCCGCGGCAGCCGTCTGTCCCTGGTCGTTCCGACCATTCCATACCACATCATGACTGCCGGCTTCCATCTGGCCCGAGATAAGATCCCGCACCAAACGTCCCCGCAAATCGAAAATCGAAAGTTGGACTCGGCCACTGCGTGGCAGATCGAATTTCACGGTGGTCATGGGGTTGAATGGATTAGGCACCACTCCGGAAATGGCCAGCACCTTGGGTGTTTGCTCATCACCAACAGGTGAAACCTGATCGCTGGTGTAAACCCGTTCGGAATAACCACTGCTGTATCCGAATGAGTTCACGGCGGCAATCAGGTAATAACAGTCGAAGGGTGGTGTGTCATCGAAAGTAGCGGAAGGATGATCCACCATGGCCACCGCACGCAAATCCGAAGGTACAAATACAGCGGCAGTATCCCGGTACACCACATAGTGAATGATATTTTCTTCAGGAGCAACATCCCAACTCACGCGCACCATACCGCCGCCAAGTTGGATAAGATCAGCACCGGTCACTCGCTGTGGAGCCACGAAGTTGGCACCAGGACCACCGAGCAGTCCCATGTCGGCCCGTGAGCCGTCCGGGTCAAGACAACTGGCGTCGTCCTGGCCGGAATCCACACAGGGAGAAAACTGGGCCAGGCCATAATCGTTACCGGCTGCGTCCACAAAAAGAGGATCCAGGGAGATGTCATGCATTCCAGGAGTGCCTGATCCGTAATCCGAAGGCAGGTTGCCCACAACGTTGTGATAGTCGGCAATCATATCCGATCCGGCAGCCACCATTCCAAGGCCTTGGTTGTTCACCACGACATTGTTGCGAACCAGGCTCTCTGCGGTGGCCAGAACCACAAAACCGCCACCAGTGAGGGATGTATTATTGTTGAAGAGACAATTTTCAACGGTCCCGGAAGCCTCCATGGCCACCAAACCACCACCAAGAGAGGAACTGGTGTTGCCGGTGAAATGAACATTGCGAACCGAGATATTGGTTCCGTTGGAGTAGACACCGCCACCATTGCCGTTTTGGGATGCATTGTCGACAATGAGTGCATCCTCCACATTCAGGAATCCGCCCTGGATAGCCACAGCGCCACCATCATGGATGGATTGGTTGTGGGAGAGTTCAACCCCGCGCAGATCAATATTGGAATCGGTAGCCTGGATGCCTGCGCCCCTGTCCGCCAGGGTTCCACCGGAAATTGTGCCACCGTTCATAACCAGGGATGAATTCTCCACCACCAGGGCTCCACCAACGTTGGTGTCGAATCCATCGATGCAATTGTTTTGGTCAAACTCGCATTGGTTCAAAGTCAACAGAGCACCGTCGAAAAGACCAATGGCCCCACCCCTGGTCGCTGTGTTGCCGGTGAAGCTGCAGGCTTCAACAACCGGCTCGCCCCCCACCACACAAATGGCACCCCCATAGCCAACGCCGGCCATGGGATTAGCTGTGTTGTTGATGAAATCGCAGTTGGTAATCCGGGGCGAACAGTTGCTGACAAAGATACCCCCACCGTGTCGTCCGCCAACAGGATCACTGCTGATGGCGCCGGCACAATCTTCAAAGAGGAAGCCGTCCACACCGCCACGGTCTTCGCTGCCGGCCAGAAAGCGCAAACCGGTGATTCCGGAAACCACTCTGCTGGTAAACAATTCCGTATCCCTGGCACTGAAATCTTCGCTGAAGCCGCCCATCAGTGTGATTGGACCGGAGATGCTCAGGGCACCGAAGTAGTCGCCGCCGGCCACCAAAACAGTGTCCACGCCGGTGCAGGCTGTCAGGGCAGCATCGATGGTGTGAGCAGCTGTTTCAGGAGAATCGTAGGGCGCGGTGTTGCTGCCCAATTCTGATACATATCGAACCTGGTGGCCTAGAATATGGATGAATTCCTCGGTCATGCCATAGCCCGCTTCGGTGGTGACACCGCTGGGATGGATCACCAGGCTGGCAAAGTCGGTGGATTGGTTGGGAACTTCCCAATCGAAGGAGCCGGTGTTGGGCACATCGGAGGCAATCAGCGTTTCGTGGCAATGGCCATCAATCCCCAGCCAGATATCAACATTGCTGACGAGATCGCCACTGGTGTTCCAATTGATCTCCCTGGTTTCACCGGCCATCAATTCACTGCCGGAGATTCCGCCGGTCAAATCAATGGATACCGGAGGAGCCATATACTCCAACTGGGTCACACCGGAACCGGTTCCTGCACGGCCATACTGAACGGTGATATACCCACCATCACCGAAACCAAGACCCCAGGAGTTTTTTATGATCCAGGCACCTTCTTCGGAACAGGAACGGTCGTCGTACCCAACGATGAGCACCAGGTGGTTGATAGCACCACCATATTCATCAAAACAACCGGAGCTGTAACCTTCAAAAGCATCGGTGGCGCTAATTCCCGTGCAGATAGGGCCGTATTGCAAGGCTTCCTTCATCTGCTGAACGTTGTTGGAAATGTAGTTGTAACCGGTGATATAACCGTATTTTTTCAATCCGTTCTCAATGCAGGGAGCATCAGGTGGGTCCACCCCCAAATAAGGCATGCAAGCTTCTGTGGCCAAACCCTGATTCTGGAAAACATAATAGGAAGCAGCTGCCCAGCCACCACTGCAACTGGCACCGTAAGGATTGCAGGACACACTTTGTTGCTCGGACAGGTCCAGGTCTTTGCCGTAGTAAATCTTGATAAAAGACTCAATCTCCGCCGTGGCCGCGAAAGCCCAACAGGAACCACAACCACCCTGGTTTTTCACAGCAGTGACACCATTGAGGTTGCGCCAATCCAGATTGGTGGGCAAGGGATCCTTGTCCGCGGGGAAAATTTTCAGATGCTGGTCAAGCTCACGATAGTCGTCATCACTCATGTAGAAACCGCTGCGCAGATTCAAGCGCTGCTCCGGTGTGATGGTGCTGCTGAAATGATCATCCACCTCAAAATGATAACCATTCTCCTCGATTTGTTGACGCAATTCGTCGATATCAGGTTCAGGCAAACCTGCGGCCAGAACGATTCCAGGCACAGCAACCAGCAAAACCAAGAGCATGAGGGTCTGAAGGATGCGAGTTGAAAAGAGGTCGGGAGCAACCATGGACAGCATTGTTTTCCTCTCGGACAAATGGACAACAGGAGCGGGGCCTGTTTCGGAGACTAAAATGGAGCAAGCAACACCTTAATTATACCGCAATTGTAGGCCTAACACAATAAGACAAATTATCACATTTTTTTGATATTATAGCTTTTAAGTACCTTATTGTCCCGATTCTATCCCGGTTTGGGGTCAATAAATCGAAACCGGGTCAAAATCATGCATTACATCCACCTGACCATAGGCCTCACTGAGGCTTTTCAGACAAAGCCGCAACCACTGGCGGCTCTCCTCACCAAGGGTCCCCTTCAAGATAATTTGAAAGCGGTATCGATCATTCAAACGAGGAAAAACAGCTGGTGCGGGCCCCATCACCAACACACCACCGGAGACCAAATTATTTCGCAAGGCAATGGCCAATTGATCAGCTGCCTCTTGCACCATGTTTAACCTTTTGCCACTCAAACCCAGCCGAACCAAGCGGCGATATGGCGGATAGGCCAGAGCCTTGCGCACCGGCAGCTCGGCCGTCAAAAAGGCGGAATAATCGTGCTGGGCAGCAGCCATGATCACCGGATGTTCCGGCTGGTAACTTTGAAATATAACGCGCCCACTTCTTGTGCGTCCCGACCGTCCGGCCACCTGGGTCAACAACTGAAACGATCGTTCCGAAGCCCGAAAATCAGGCAGCCCCAAACCGTGGTCCGCCGCCAAAACTCCCACCAGGGTAACACCGGGAAAATGATGTCCCTTGGCCACCATCTGGGTTCCAACCAAAATATCAGCTTCACGGCGGGCAAAAGCCGCCAGAATATTCTGATGACTGCCCCTGCGCCGAGTGCTGTCATGATCCAGACGAAGGATTTTCGCCTCGGGGAACAACGACTGCAAATTCAGCTCTACTTTTTCAGTGCCACCACCCGACGGCAGGAATTCCGATCCGCAGCAACCGGGACAAGTATCGGGAACCTTGATATTATGATCGCAGTAATGGCACAACAGTCGCCGCGGTCGCAGATGGTAAGTCAGGGCAATATCGCAGTTTGGGCACTCCATCATCTCACCACAATCCCGGCATTGCCAGGCCCGGGCAAATCCTCGGCGGTTGTAAAAAAGAATAATCTGCTGCCCCGCCGCAAGGGTTTCATCCATGGCATCGCGCAAGACCGGTGATAAGCCGTCGGGCTGGGATACCCCTCGCATATCCACCACTTCCACTTTGGGCAATTCCCCACCCATGCGTTCGGGAAGGGCTTTCAATTGGAAACGTCCTTGAACTGCGTTGTGCATGGACTCCAGATCTGGAGTGGCCGAGCCCAGAATGACCACGGCATTGTTGTCCCGACCGCGAACCAAAGCAGCATGGCGCGCGTGGTATCGAGGGGTCTCGTCCTGTTTGTAGGAATTTTCGTGCTCTTCATCCACTACGATGACCCCAATGTTTTTCAGGGGAGCAAACAGAGCCGAACGGGGCCCAACCACCACTTTGATTTCTCCCCGGGCGGCGGCCTCATGAACCCGGCAACGCTGTCCGGCAGACATACCACTGTGGATGGCTTCCACCTGGTCCCCAAAACGTGCCCGAATGCGGGTGAGTGTTTGCGGTGTGAGAGCGATTTCAGGCAGCAGGAAGAGGGCGTCCCTGCCCTGAGCAAGGGCCTTTTTCATGACGGTCAAATAGATTTCTGTTTTGCCACTGCCGGTGACACCATGCAGCATCATGGCGCCGTATTTTTCATCTTTCAACCATTGGGTTGCGCAATCCACCACATCGCTTTGGGCCGGAATCAGAGAAATAGACCCGGGGTCCACTGTTGGGTAATCGGGGCTTTCATGCCGTTTCTTGCGGGCTTTTGTACCAGGTGATGGCGGATGAAACAGCGGCACCACCTGCCCGAGAGGCAGGGCATAATAGGAGGCAATCCATTGGGCCAGCTTGAGCCGGTCGTCCTGAATCCGGTACTCCGGACCATGCACACGGGCTACATTCCTGAGCACAAAGCCGTCTACTTTTTTGGTTTCCGGATCCAACTCCGAGACCTTCAGCACCAAGCCCAATACTTTTTTACGACGACCGAAAGGCACTTCCACCAAATCACCGACGGCAATGGGTTCACCATCTTCGCCTTCCTGCAGAAAACGATAAGAGAAGGCACCATCCAGGGGCACCGGCAAAGCCACTTCGACAAGTTTGTGAATCTGGATCAAAAGGGCTCCGACCAGGAATAAGGGAAAGGCAAACTGGCTAGGAGCGTGCAGGGCGACGGGAGAGGTTTTCCGACACGCTCCTCGCATTGTAAACCACACCCCTGCTCCAGCGCCAGCGGCTTTCCCAAATCTGGCCCAACCCAACAAAAAAAGGCCCTCCGCTCATGGCAAAGGACCTAAACCGAGACTTCCGGGAGAGCCGAATTCTACTTGCTGACAACACCAAGGAAATTTTGCACCACATTGATGACCTTTTGCGGACTGAAAGGTTTGGTGATGTATTCATCAGCCCCTGCCTTGGCCCCTAATTCCCTGTCTGCGCGGCTCCCGCGAGCGGTCAACAGAATGACAGGAATATCAGCGGTGCGCACATCAGCCTTGATTTGTCGGCAGGTATTGATGCCGCCTTGACCGGGCATCATCACATCCAGAATGATCAGGTCTGGAAGTTCACTCACGGCCAGGGTAAAGGCATCTTCGCCATTATTGGCCGATAGCACGTCAAAGCCTTCGGCATGCAGGCTGAAATCCAGAATATTTCGGATGTTGCGTTCGTCGTCGGCGATCAAAACCTTGCGCAAGGCAATTCCTCCGGTTCGGGGTTGGCTGTTACCCAGTTAGCATCGGCAGAATCCGCAGGAGCTGAACGGAATTCCCACCAGCAAGTCAGGTCTTCAATATATGATGATTGTGCATCCCTGCCGAAGGGTGGACCAGGTCCCGGCTGTTGGCGGATTTGTTTTGCATGTCGGTGATGCGGGCACGGCGTTTCTCCGCCTCAACCAAAAACACCGAAGCCATGCGAGGGCAGTAGATTCGACCCGCGCCAGCCCTGATTTCGGCCAAAGCCTGATCCAGGGTGAAGGCAGGACGCCAGGGCCGCTGACTCAGCAGAGCAGACAAGGTATCAGTCAGGCGCACCAGACGCGATCCCAGGGGGATCGATTCTCCGGCCAGGCCCATGGGATATCCGGAACCGTCGTAATTTTCGTGATGGTGCAGGATCAACTGACGCACCTTCGAGTCGGGTCCCAATGGCTTGAGGATTTCCAGACTGGCTCTGACGTGCCGGCGCATCTGGACTTCTTCCTTGGGGTCAAAGGGCCCGGGTTTGTTCAATAACTGGGGTGGCACTATGCTGAGTCCAACATCGTAAAATTGCAAACTGAAGGCCAGATGTTCCAATTCATCGGCCGGCAACATGATGTTGCGGGCCGTTTCCAGACAAATTTCCTGACACACAGGGCGCAAACTTTCATGGCGCAAACGCCCTACTGATGTTGTGACCCGCAAGGCATTTCGAACCGACTGAAAGTCCAACATACCTTCCTGCCAGCGGCGATGCCGCAGCAACAAACCAGTCATGTAAGTGGCCATGCTTTCCAGGAAAAGGCTATCATCGGAATCGAGGGGACGACCATCGATTTTGTTGTTCACAGAGATCACTCCAACCACTTCTTTGCCGTTCTTCAAAGGCACACAAAGCAGGCTGGGCGTCGAGTATCGGGGTTCACTGAATTCCTGATCCGAGCGCTGATCACCGGTCACATCTTCAATGAGCATGGTCTGTTGATTCTTCCATACCTGACCGGCAAAACCCGAACCCCTGCGCACCCTGGCACTTTGCACCACGGAATCAGGAATGCCAATACCCGCTCTGATGGTGAGGAATTCGTCCTGATCGTCAGGCATCATCAGGGTTGCCGTTTGGATACCCATGCTTTCGCTGATCCAATGCAACATTCGTTGCATGAATTCACCGGGTTCAAAAGGTGTTCCCCAGGAAGCGTGACTATCGGCAGCTTGGACAACAACCGGTCGACAAGGCATCATGACCGTGAACAAAGTCCCACCGGTTTCAACATTGTCGGCCCAGATGCGTCCGTCGTGATGGGAGACAATATCCCGGCAAATAGCCAGACCGACACCCTGGCCGTTGTGTTCCCGGGTTGCGGAACCGTCAACCTGATAGAAACGGTCAAAGACTGCCAACAGTTGGTCTTCGGGAATGCCGATGCCCGTATCCTGCACCTGCAATCGTACGGCGGTGCCTGTTTCAATAACCCGCACGGTGATGCGGCCGCCACGTTGGGTGAATTTGAAAGCGTTGCTCAAGAGGTGTCCCAGAAGTTGCTGGAACAAAATAGTATCCACAGGCAATTTGATGCTCTCGGCTTCGGCCTCCACCTTGAAGATGATGTCCTGCTCCTGGGCCCGGCTGCGCCATGAAGCTTCCATGCGATTGATCAGAGTCACCATGTCGGTTTCAACGGTGTTCAGTTCCGTTTGACCATTGGACATCTTTCCCAGATTCAGAATATCGTCGATGATCTCGGTCAGCTTTTTGCTTTCATCGTTGATGACTTTCAGGAATTCGCTGCGCATCTGCTGGTTCATGGTGTCCATGTTTTGTTGCAGCAGTTCCGTGTAGGCCGAAATGGAAGTCAAGGGCGTGCGCAATTCATGACTGACGTTGGCCACGAACTGGTTTTTCATCTCGGACAAACTGTCCAGCTTTTCCGAAGCCCGGCTGAGTTCGGCGTTGTTGCGAGCGAGGCTTTCATACACGCCTGCCGATTCGATGGCGGTGGCGGCCTGCTGCACAAGAAATTCCAGATGTTTGATTTGCACCATATCCGGCACCAGACCGTCACTGGGACAATCCAGGTTCAGATAACCGATGACTTCACCCTTGAGGCTGATCAGTGGCACTACCAGGACAGTTCCCGTGCGCCAGTTGCGATCCAGGCTGCTGGCAGGTGGTCCCTGACCCGGCTCGTAGAATTTGGAATCTTCAACTTCTTCATCGCGCACCAGGAAACAATTGGAATAGCGGTGCCGGGCATGGGACAAATCTTCGTATTGTTCATTGCTGACCTGGTCGCCGATGAGTGTCGGTTTTTCCATCTCCGGCACGCCGGCAAAGGCTCTTGCTTCGTAGGCTTGTGTTTCCTGAGACCAGACATAGAGCACAACCTTGCCGAAACCGTTGATATCCTTCACCGCCGCCACCACTTTGGGCAGCAGGTCAGGGAGATAAACGGTGGCGTTGATGCGGGCCGAAACACTGAGAATTTTTTCCAGGGTGCGGTTGGTGCTGCGAAAATTGTTGTTCCGGTCTTTCATTCTTTCGGCGATAGAAACGGCATCGAGCATTTTCTTGCGGAATTGTTCGGCCTCGATTCCGAGATGATCATTGACTGCTTCAAGATCTTCGCGGATTTGTTGCAGGCGCCGATTCCGGGTGATCAATCGTCGCCCCATCATCCCTGCCCAGACAGCCAAACCCGACCCGATCACCAGCACGACCACCACTGCACCCGGCACATCTACGGCAGCCATTGTACCGGTCAAAGCCGCCTGTATGGTGGCTGGGCTGAGGGTGATTTCGGAGATCAGATACTGCATCTGCCTACTTTGCTCCCGAGCGGGTTTCCAGGATCTGATTAACCCTGGCCACCAGTTTGGCAATCACAAAAGGTTTGCGCATGAACAAATTGGCTCCGGCCTCTCGCATGCGTTTGCGGGTTTCTTCGTCAGCTTTGGCCGAGAGGGCCACGATCACCGTATCGCTATAGTTTTTGTTGCGTCGAATCAGCCGGGTGGTATCCACGCCGTCGAGTTTGGGCATCATGATATCCATGATCACTACATCCGGTCTGAAACTGGCCATTTTATTCATGCACTCGATGCCGTTGCCGGCTGTGGTCACCTGGTGGCCATCCTGTTCAAAAGTCTGGGTCAACAAAGTGCTGATGGGCATTTCGTCGTCAACGATGAGAATGCGAGCCAGAAAGCTCATTTCGTCTCCTCAGATACTGAACCCGACGGGTCCGTGTTGGAGAGGGACGTTTGGCAAACATCCTTCCCTTTGCAAAATTGATTCAAAAGCGGCAACGACCTGGGGATCAAACTGGGTCCCGGCGTTGTCCAGGATTTCCTGCAAGGCTTCGCCCGCCGGCAACCCCACGCGGTAAGAACGCCCACGGGTCAAGCTGAACCAGGTATCGATCACAGCCAAAAGGCGAGCACCTGTGGGAATTTCATTTCCCTTCAAGCCGTTGGGAAATCCCGAGCCGTCAAATCGTTCATGATGGTGACGAATCATTTGGGCCACTTCATCACCGGGCAACAGGGGATTCATCAAGTCCACTCCCTGTTCCACATGCCGATCCACTTCATCTCTTTCGTCATAACTGAGTTCGCTTTCGCCAAGCAGAATTTCATCTTCCACCCTGGCCATGCCTGCATCATGCAGAGCTGCCGCATACTGCAAGTCCTGAATTTGTTGATCTGGAAGTTCCATCTCGCGGGCCAGGCTTCCCAGCAAGTGCAAGGCATCGGCTGCAGCAGTGGGAACACCGTTGCGTCTGGTCTGGAGTAAAGTGCGCAACGCCTCCATGGTTTTGGTGACCTGGGCGGTGCCCGACGATTCCTGGGATCGGCTGTCATCGGGGACCAACTCATAGATCGCAGTTGAAATCACCCGGCCCAGAACCGAGAGTTGTTCCTGGCTATGGGGACCAAATTCCTTTCCACTGATGGGATGCTGCAAAACCAGACAGCCCAGACATTGTTTGCCCCGGGCAAGGGGTACCAGCATGGTAGATTTTGGATCCGGTTGACCACCTGGATACCAGGCCCAATCCAGTTGGGGGTTTTCCGCAACCAACTGCACACATTGAATCTGTTGCCAGGATGAAAGTTGCTCAACCGTCCATGAGACAGCCGCAGTTTCGGCCCAACCAAAACCAGCCACCGGACTCAAGACATCATCAGTTCCGCGCAGCAGCATGACGAGTTTTTTAGCCCCAGCCATTTCGGCCATCAATTGCAGGATCGTGGTCAGCAGACGGCGAGCATCGTCCTGGTCGACTCTGGCGGTGAATCGACTGGGCAGGGATCCCAGATTGTGCACTTCCTTGGGAACACGGAAAATAAAGACCGAACCACCACCAAAACGCTGCCGGGCTTCAACACTGCCGCCATGCAGGTTGATGATGTGCCTCACGATGGTCAATCCCAGACCGGTTCCTTCTTCATGCGAGGCAGTTTCGCGGGATCGGTAAAATTCACGGAAAATGCGGTGGATATCCTGCTGGGGAATTCCTGGACCCGTGTCAGCAATGCGCACTTCCACCGAAGACTCGACTTCCACCAGACTGACGACAATGCGCCCCCCTTGGGGAGTGAATTTCACCGCGTTGCCCAAAAGATTCACCATCACCTGGCGAATAAGGTCAGCGTCCACAATGGCCCGGGGAACCGGCCCATCGTTCTCCAGAAAACAATTAAGATTTTTGGCGGCAATGGTCGGCCGCAAAGCAAGAATTGTCTCTTCAACCAAGGGTCCCAGTTCATGAGGTGTTCCACCCAGAAGACGAGCCCCATATTCCATGCGAGAGAAATCCAGAATTCGATTGACCATGCGCAACAAACGCCCGGCTTCGGTGCGAATCACACCCAGGAATTCCGTGGCCAAAGGCATCTTTTCTTCCTCAAACTGTCCCAGCAGGGCGTCGGCATAGGCAGTGATGGAAGTCAGCGGGGTTTTGAATTCATGAGAGGCCATCCCCACAAACCTTCCCTGCAGACGGTTCAGTCGGGACAGTGCCTTTTTTTGGTTGGCGAGTTGGTTCAGTTCCAGATCTCTGGAAACAAATCCTGCCCACTGGTCAATGATCAGTTGAAGCACTTGCTGCATCTGGACCATTTCGTGGCCCCATTGTGGATTGCTGGTCAGGGATGCCTCATATCCCAAAGACACCAAAATTGCGGAACGTTCGCCGGCCCGAACCAGGATTCTGGCCCAGTCTCCGGAAGTCCGGGCTGATGAAAGGCGCATGTTGTTGCCAGGCCAGGGAGTTCCTTCGGGAGGAGGTTGAATGCCCCAGTCCATGTTATCCAACGGCAATTGCATGGGCCAACCTGTGGAATGGGACTGCCACTGAGCCTTACCGAGCACCCTGCCACCCATCAGAACCTGCATGGTGCTATGTTTCCAACCGGGATCAAGAAGGCCCGAAATGGCCGGGTTGATGGCAAAAGTCACCACCAACACACCTTGTTGGTCGGCCATGGCATCGACCACACTCTGTCCAAGGGATTTCAAGTCCGGGATGCCCCCATCCCCGTGCAAATCGGTCATCACACGGCTAACGGCCGAATCAACCTTGAAATCCAAATAAAAATGCCCGCCAGTGATTGGCATGAGTGCCCTTTGGTCAGGAGTTTGAGTCAATGGATCCACTGGTGACCACAACTTCGGCCACATCAAATTGCTTTTCCCCATTGGTGGTTCTTCGTTCACGAACCAGAACACTGCTGGTCATGGTTTTGCCGTGGCGTTTGAGCTCGGCCATGGTATCACTCAGCTGTGCAGGGTGTTCAAAACGGCCCTTGGCATTGGTCACCAGGGCAACCGTCAGAGTGATCAATGGCAATTGGCGCATATCGCCACTGCGGCTTTCCACCTGCAGGAAACCCTTTTGGGCCTCCTCTTCATCGTGCAAATCAACCACTCCAATATCGAATTTCTCGATAATTTGCCGGCCAAGGTGTTCGGCACAATGGGGTTCGGTGATCATTACAAAATCATCGCCACCCACATGACCGATAAAATCAGATTTTGATCCAAATTCACGGGAGCTCTGAACCAGAATATCCGCCAAAAAACTGATGGCGTCGTCGCCACGGCTGAATCCATAAAAATCGTTGAAACTTTTGAAACGATCGATGTCGATGTACATGAAACCGAATTCGGCATCACTGTTGATGCGGTCAGATGTTTCCCGTTCGATCGCACGATTTCCGGGCAGTCCTGTCAGGGGATTGGCCTCCCGTTCGCGTCGGGAGGTGTTGAGCAGATTGCTGACACGCAAAAGCAGCTCATCCTGGTCAAAAGGCTTGATCATGTAGTCATTGGCACCACCGCGCAAACCCCTAACTTTATCCGAGACTTCACCTTTGGCGGTCAGCATGATAACTGGCAGATGGGCAGTTTCGTAATTGGCCCGAATGTTCTGCAGGACCTCAAAACCATCCATATGTGGCATCATCACGTCCAATAGCACCAAATCGGGCTGCCAGTTTCTCACAGCTTCCACGGCTTTTGTACCGTCTTCAGCCAGTTGAACTTCAAAACCTTCGTTTTGCAGCAGGAACTGTAGAATCCGTCTGATGTGGGGTTCGTCATCTGCGATGAGGACCCGTGCTTTCCCTGTCATTTTTTCCCATTTCGTAAGAACTATTACCCTCAACTCCCAGTTTTGGGGGGATTGGTTCAAGTTCATTTACGCAAAGGGCATGCCAAGAGACTATCCAAGTTGTGCCGTGGAGAGTGTTCGTAGGATTTATTGTGGGGAGATTATCGCCAGGAGGTCAAAGTCCCCCGGGGAAAGCTGTCCAGATCCAAACCATCGCGTTGGCCTGCAGCCAGATGGCACCAACCTGCATAGGCGATCATGGCAGCGTTGTCGGTGCAATAAACTCGTTCGGGCGGCAAGAAATGCAGCCCGCGTTTTTTCGCTTCCTCGGCGGTCCGATAACGCAAACCGCTGTTGGCAGCCACCCCACCGGCAAGATAGACCGCTTTCACATGCTTGAGCCGGGCGGCCTTGAACAATCGGTGGGTCAGGCTGTCGACGATGGCCTCCTGCACTTCATAACAAACATCGGCCACATCCTGGTCGGACAGGGGTTGCGGAAGTTCTTCAACCGCCAGGCGCACAGCGGTTTTCAGGCCACTGAAACTGAAGACAATGCGGGGATCCTTTTGCAGGGGACGCGGAAATTTGAAACGCCCGGGTGTTCCCCGACCTGCCAGTTGGTCGATGGGTGGGCCACCGGGATAGGGCAAACCCAAGAGCTTGGCTGTTTTGTCATAGGCTTCTCCGGCGGCATCATCCAGGGTTCCACCCAGTTTTTCGTAGATCCCAACTTCGGTCATGTGGATCACTTCGGTGTGACCTCCGGAAACAACCAGCACCATGGCCGGAAAAACCATCTCCTGGGTCAGGGCGTTGGCCAGAATGTGACCTTCAATATGATGAATGCCCACCAAAGGAAGATCAGCCGACATGGCCAAAGCCTTTCCGGTGGAAAGCCCCACCAAAAGAGCGCCCACCAAACCTGGCCCGGCGGTCACTGCCACCCCGTCGAGGTCTTTCAACTTAAGGTTTTGTCGTTGGAGAAGATGGTCCACCAAAGGCAGCAGATTGACCAGGTGCGCGCGGGACGCCAGCTCCGGCACTACACCACCAAAATGATTGTGCAACTGGACCTGACTGGAAACCAGGTTCTCGGCCACACCGGACTGACTGTCGTACAGGGCTACACTGGTATCATCACAGGATGTTTCTATGCCCAAAACCTTCATTCAATTATCCTTGATCTCGAGGGGCCAAACGCGCCGACGCAGATCGGCATAGGTGCTGGCTTCTTCTTCCATGGCGCCAAAAACCTGCCCGATGGCGGAGGCTGTTTCGCGAACCAGCACCGAGCGAGCACTGGTGAGGTTTGCCGCGTAGGATCCTGCCAACCCATGCACATAAGCACCCAGCAGAGCTGCATCCAAAGGTCCGCAGCCCTGAGCCAACAGGCCTCCAAGCAGGCCAGAAAGTACATCCCCTGAACCGCCTCGGGCGAGGGCATCGTCACCACTGGTGTTGAAGAACAGCCGACCATCGGGCCCGGCGATCACCGAAGGCGAACCCTTGAGCATCAGAACTACACCCCAACGGGCAGCCAATTCAGGGACCAGATCAAACCGTCGGCTCATCACTTCGGCTGAACTCAAACCGCAAAGACGGGCCAACTCACCGGCATGAGGGGTGAGGATCACATTATTGGAGCCAAAAGATGGTTCGCTGCCGGTGCGGGAAAAAGCGCC
>JAUUYW010000513.1 GCA_030590265.1 Candidatus Krumholzibacteriia bacterium | reverse complement strand
CTCTTCCCGGTTCATGGGCCCCAGCCTTTCGCTGGAGCGAAGAGCGAATTGAGCCACATCCAGATTCCGAACCTTGATTTTCCGGCGAAAAGCCACAAAGAAATACATTCCGACAACCAGCCCAGCCACCGGAACGAATGGCAACCCGTACTTCATCCATTGCAAAAAAGATGGTGCCTGACCGTAATCAGCCAGGATGCCCACCATGACGGCATTGCGACCACCGGCCGCCGGCGACCCGGGACCACCCAGGTTACTGGCGTAACAGAGCATCAGGGCGAACATCACCAGAAGTTGGCGGTGGTTGTCAGGACTGCGTGGCTGCTCCGGGTCCAGGTTCATTTCCCGGTGAACCGCGATGAAGAGAGGCATCATCAAGGCGATAAGAATCGATTCACTGATGAAAGAACAGGTCATGGCGAAGATTGGCAGGAACAGAAAGAGCAGCAGGTACAGATTGCGCACAGGTTTTAGCAACAGCATGGCCAGCCGTCGGTCCAAACCGGTGCTGACGATGACGCGAGAAAGCACCAGCACACCAAAGATGAAAACCACGGCGTCCTTGGCGAAAGCCTGGGCAATGCCGTCGGGGCGCATCACTCCGGCGGCGTACATGACCACTGCTACAAGCAGGGCAGTGACTCCCATGGGCATGGCTCCGGTTGCCCAGAACATGGCTGCCACCAGGATCAACCCAATCATGAGCATGGCCCGGCGCGCCAGATGATCGACTTGATTTGCCGTGGTCATCCCCGGTGGTCGGTATATCTCCTGGAAATGTTGGGCAATAGTCGTGTCCTCTGCCATGCCGGAATAAGCGGGATGCCCGGCAATGAGATCACTATCCCGGTGTCCGGTTTTAGGTGAATCGAGAAGGGTGAGCAATCCCTGAGGAATGGGCAACACCGCAGCCATCAGAATGATTAAAAATCCTAGAAAAATCATGATGGGACGCAGGTTGTGGCTGCCGGTCAGGCGTTTTCGCCAGAGCTTGTGCGGGCGCTTGGGCATATCCAGGCGAGCCCTGGCATTGCATTTTTCCAGGGCTGCGGCGTTGATGGCTTGAGTCAGGTCTATGATGGGAACCGGCTTGGCAAAGTAGCGAAATACTCCAAGCCGACCCACATCCAGAGCGGAATCAACGGAGCCATACCCCGTCAACATGATGACCGGAATTTCCGGCCGGTAAACTTTCAGTTCATTCAGGGTTTCCGGACCGTCCATTTCCGGCATGTTCTTGTCCAGCACAATCGCATCAATATCCGAGTCGAAGCGCACCATCCGCAGGGCTTCCTGGCCGCTTTCCGCCTGCAATACTTCGTAATGGCGGATTTCAAGTCGTTCGGCCAAGGACCGGCGAAACGCACCTTCGTCATCCACCAATAGAACTCTCAGTTTTCGACTCGTTTCAGGCATGTCAATTCCCCAAAGGCAGATCGATGGTGAAAATGCTGCCAATCCCGGCCTCACTGCTGACGCTGAGTTTTCCGCCGAGACCTTCGATGATACCAAAGCTTACGCTCAGGCCTAAACCTGTCCCCTTGTCCGGTGCCTTGGTCGTAAAAAAGGGCATAAATATTCTTTCCAGCTGGTCGGATGTCATCCCGCAACCGGTGTCGGCAACCTTCAGAATAAAGCGGTGGTTCATTTTCCTCATGGTGATGGTGATGGTTCCTGGACCAGTGATGGAATCGGCCGCATTTTTCAGAAGGTTCAAAATCACCTGCTGCAGCTGGCCAGGATCCGTGACTATCTTGGGCAACCTGGCATCGTAGTCCCTGGCAACAGTAATATCTGCGACCTCAAACTCTGCTCCCAACAGGCGGTCCAAAAGCTTGTCCACCAGGATCGGTACATCGCAGGGAACCAGCTCGATATCGGTCTGCCTCACAAAGCCCAGGAGTTGGCGGGTGATATTGGTGCAACGGTAAATGGCACTTTCGATGGAGATCAGGTGGTTTTTCAGATCCTCCTCCGAAAGCGAACGGCCGAAGTTTGGATCGAGCAGGTCCTGAATCAATCCTACCTTCTCGGCGATCACCGCCAGGGGATTGTTGATCTCATGGGCAATTCCCGAGGCCAACTCTCCCACCGTGGCCAACTTGGCCGCATGGATGAGTTGCCTGGATAGGTCTTTTTCAACCAGCTGGGCTTCGTATTGCTGCCTGGCCACCCAGCGAGCCTGACGCCAGATAACCACCCCGCCCAGCAAACTAAAGATACCTGTGACCAACCAGATGCTGGTTCCCGTGTTGGTCAGAAGACCGAGATCGCCCTGATCATCAGCTGGCATTGGAGGCCGTG
>JAUUYW010000325.1 GCA_030590265.1 Candidatus Krumholzibacteriia bacterium | reverse complement strand
GACCAATTACGTCATGCTTGAGCTGGGCCAGCCCATGCATGCTTTTGACCTGGACAACCTCGAAGGAGGAATCGATGTACGCCTGGCAAAGTCTGGCGAAAGCCTGACCCTGCCCAACCCGAGGCGGCGCAGACACATGGACCAGTTTCTTACTTTCCACCACCAATTCACCATCCAGGTACACACTACCATATGGCACGATTACGACCTTGAAAAACCCGGGATCAGAACTAGGAGCTTGGATAGGAACCAAACTAAAGGTGAGGGGACGTTGAAGTCCTTCCTTTACTCCAAAGACTTTGCTTTGGCCAACATACCCGCTTTTTTGCACTCGGATTTCCCAGTTCACCACTGCCAAGTCTTCGGTGGTATGGGGAGTAGTCCCGACCAAATGAAATTTTTTGTCTTCCCTGTTCATGATATAGACAGAGGCCTCACTCGGTTCAGAAGTGATCAGTATGGTACCCACTGGCAGAGCTGGAGCCGGCTCATCCTGCTCGCGTTCCTGTTGCTCCTCTTCCTGAGGCTGCTCGGCCACGGGAGTTGAAGGCACTTCCTGGTTTAAATCCACCATGTTCAAATCCAGGGTGTTGGAGTCAACAGGATCATGGGCAGCAAGGGGGTCTTCCTCCGGAGGCACTACCGGGTCAGGGATCTGCTGCTCGGTGACAACCTCAGTATTGGCCACTACCTTGGTGTCTGCTTCCTGTTTCGACCCGTCCCCCCTTGGCCAGAAAACCACCGCCAGAATCATGATCAGGACCAGGGCTGCACCACCTCCATACACAAAAAGAGGATTCCGTCCTTCCAGAAGTCGCTTCCAACTCTCAAACTTGGGCTCGGTGGAAGGTGCAGACGATGGGGATGTTTTTGGCTCGGGGTAGCTGGTGGTCAGAATCTGGGTTTGTCCCGAGTCAAAAGTTCCCGAGCCCTTGTAGGCTGGTACAATACCGGATTTTTCCGCATTCTTGATCAATTCGTCAATAGCACCCTTGGCCTTCTGGTTGTCCGGCTCCAGAGACAGGACGTAGTTGAATTCCCTAATGGCATCGTCAATGTTGGACAAACCCATCTTTTGGAAATGAAGCCCTTGCTTCATATGGTTGTTGATGCCCTTTTTCCTCAATTCCTGTGAAAAGCCAAGGGGATCCTGAGAAAATTTGGTAAGATAATTTCGCTTGAATTTGATGAGAGCCCGGGAACTGTCCACTTTCTCCATGCACTCGGATAGGGAACGAAGGATCTGTTCCATATTCTCGAAGCGCCGGTTGGGGTCCTTGGCTAACATTTTTGAGACCAGAGCCACAACTTCCGGAATCATTAATGGACACCGCTCCCTGGTCAGGGGAGGAGGATCCTGGGTGATGATGGCCTCCTGAACCTCGGCGGCGGTTGAACCCGTGAATGGTTTTTCCCCCATGAGCAACTGGTAGGCCATGACACCCAGGGAGAAAATGTCCGTACGGCTGTCCAACTCGCGGCCCGCTGCCTGTTCCGGAGACATAAACGAAGGTGTTCCCACCACAGTACCTGGCATGGTCAGGTCAATGTCCAATAGAGGGCTCACATCACTGATGTTACGAGCCAAACCAAAGTCAGCGATCTTCACTTCACCACGTTTGTGCAGCAGAATGTTGGAAGGCTTGATGTCCCGGTGGATGATTCCCTGTTCATGGGCATCCTTCAAACCATAGGCCACCTCTTCCAGGATGGATAAAACGATTTCTATGGGAAAAACCTGCTGGCCGTCTGGCGAATTCTGGATATCGGCTAAAATCTGCCCCAGGTCTTTTCCATCGACGAACTCCATCACGATGAAGTAGATGTCGTCCTCGCTGCCGAAGTCAATGACCGAGGCGATGTTGTTGTTGCGCAGGGAAGATGCAGCCTTGGCTTCCCGCTCGAAACGGGCAATGAAGCTTTTGTCCCCTGCCATGCCTGGATGCAATACCTTGATGGCCACAGGATAGCCCAAGGTCTCGTGAATACCTTTATACACCGTCGACATACCGCCGGAGCCAATCTTTTCCTTGACCAGAAAACCGTGAAATGAAGTAGCCAACTGGTATCTCCTTTATTACTCAGCCTAATCGGGCAACCTGGACTGTGATGTTGTCGGGCGCACCACGTTCCAGAGCCAAGTCTATCAATTTCCTGCAAGCGGTTTCAGGCAAGTGCATGGAAACCTTGTGCAGGATTTCATCATTTGTAACCGTTTTGGTCAATCCATCACTGCAGATGATCAGGGTGTTTTGACGTTTGAACTCCATCAGCTCACTCATTTCCACGGCGACATCGTCCTCCTGGCCGAACCAGCGCGTCAGCACATTGGCCATTTTCTGCATTTCTTCAGGCAGTGTCTTCCCTTCCCGTGCGTAGTCGTTGGCCATGGAGTGATCGTGGGTCAGTTGGATCAATTCACCGCCCACGGCCATATAAGCCCGGCAATCACCTACGTGACCTATGACCAGGGTTTCTCCCTTGATGGCCGCACAAGTGCAGGTTGTGGCCATACCCGCATGATGGGGGTCGCTTGAGGATTGCTCATAAACAGCCCGGTTGGCTGCCAGCATGGCCTCCGAAAGAGCAAAACCCAAATCGGAAGGTTCGCCATTGTCCCGATAAGCCTGAGAGACCACCTCCACAGCAATCCCACTGGCGACTTCACCAGCAGCACTACCGCCCACACCATCGGCAATCACCAGGAGATGAGATCCACCTGGGTTTTCGGGTGGAAAATAACCCAGGGCGTCCTCGTTGACCTTCCGACGACAGCCCAGATCGGTCAAACCGGCGTAAACCAGCTTCAAGTCTGCTGGTGTCTGGGAATTGTTTCCAAACAATTCAACCCCTCCCTGCAAATAAAACCCCAAAGGTCATGGCTCCTGTTGATACCGCAAAAAAGTCAATTCTGCGGCCTTCCCCAAGAGGATTTTGTCACCGTGATGCAAGATCACGTTTCGAACAGACTGCCCGTTAACCTGGGTTCCCTTCCTGGAACGCAAGTCCGTAAGAATCACTCCACCGGCCTTGACCCTAATAACAGCATGATGCCGTGAAATCCGCTCATCAGCCAGGATCAATTGGTTGTCATTGTCCGAGCCCATGGCCACTCCCGACCGTGAGATGGCCACTTCATTTTGCCTGCCCTGAAAATCCACCAACAGGAAACCAGCTTTTCGGCTGTTGAATTTCAACAGAGCCACCCCCGCCCCCACTACCGTCAGGACTCCAAGACCAAGCCCAAGCACCAAAAAGATCCCGGCCCCGGAAAGCGCCGTTTGCTTGGCAACCAGCGCCGTGCCGGTGACATCAGGGGAAAACCCGAACGAAATGAACAGCTCCACCGGCAACGGATGTTCCTGTTTCGGAATCCTCAGAGCCCGCACTCCGTCCATCCGGGCCAGGCTCCTGCGGAGGCTTCCCTTGTCGGCGAACGGTGTCGATTTTCCACCTGTTTGACTGGCAAGTTTGCGCAGCCGGGACAAGCTAGAAGGGTCACTGCCCAACTCCACCACATGAACAGCCACCCGGGTCCGGATAGCGGCCTCAATGCAGGCGGCCAGGGGATGCTCACTGGATAGTTGTTCATCCCCATCCGAAACTACCAGCAGAACTTTCCGGGCTTGCCTTTCCTGACCCAAGGCCGTGATAGCTTGCAAAAGGCAATCCCACAATCGAGTGGGTTCCTCACCAGTCAACCCCTCCTGCAACTCGGCTTCCGAAGGAATCTCCTCACCCAGATGCTGAAGAGTGATCATCCGGGGCCCGCATCGAAAGAGTGCCCGCCGGGCATCGGTGCTGCCGGATTCCAAAAAGCCTAACAAGGGATCGATTCCCTCTGCGGGAAAACCCCTATCCACAAGGACCGCTGATGACGAAGGATATCCACCTGGCTCTGGGGCAAAATATCCTAATGTTACCCCAGTCACCGGAGTATTCCCCAACGAAACTCGAACATCGTCATCCGGCAATTCCAGCAGATTTCCCGCCTTGTCAACCAGGACAAGGGGCACCAGCCAATCCGGATCACTGGTGGAGAATCCAGGTTCGACCAGAAGAGAAATCTCCACCTTGGCCTCAGCTGCCAAGCCAGGCAAAACCAGGACAAACCCCAGACACAACCACATCACCAGAAGAAAGGATTCCTGGCCTTTTTGCCAAAACATGGACGAGTTCCTCCCTTCAAAGGCACTGTACACCTTTTGATCGCCTTCTGGAAAAGAAATTCTTCCTCTATTCATCTTTAATCCATTGCCAAACCGAATACTTCCGGTCTTCGCAT
>JAUUYW010000429.1 GCA_030590265.1 Candidatus Krumholzibacteriia bacterium | reverse complement strand
ACGAGCCCATCAAGCCCATTGATTGGGAACAGAATACGGCCTCCGCCATCCAGGATACCTTCATCATGGAGAAGAATTTTCTCCGTGCGGCTGTGGAAGTGGTCGGACTCAACCTCCTGGTCTGGTCTTATGACCGTTACATCCGTGAAGGTGGCGGCGAAGGGTTCCGCATCGGCTTCAACAGCTGGAAAGAAAATCTGACCAATGGTTTCGAATGGGACGACAACAGTTTCAACACCAACCAGTTTGCCCATCCTTATCACGGCAGCCTTTATTTCAACGCGGCCCGTAGCAACGGTTATTCCTTTTGGGAATCGGTTCCTTTCGTTTTTGCAGGAAGTTACGGCTGGGAGTTTTTCGGTGAAACCCATCACGCCAGCATGAACGACTGGATTGCCACAAGTGTTGGCGGTGCCGCCCTTGGTGAAGTGTTGCATCGCTTCAGTGAAATGATTCTGGACAACCGGGCCCGCGGCAGCGAACGCACCTGGCGGGAAATCAGCGGCTTTGTGGTCAACCCCGTCAACGGACTGAATCGCATCATCGATGGCGACGCCAACCGCTACCACGCCAACAGTGCCGAACGCTTTGCCCTGAATTACCGCTCCCAGGTGGATGTGGGAGTGCGTCAAACCGGACAGGACAAACTGTGGGATTCCGACACCACCCGAGTCTATCTGCGTTTCGAGTTTGATTACGGTGATCCTTTCTTTGGCGACATGAACAGTCCCTACGACCATTTCGATCTCGATTTGCAATTGAATTTTGGCGACAAAAGCTTCATCGGAGGAGTGCAGGTCAACGGTTTGCTGGCTGGTACTTTCTTGAGCGAAACCACCAATGCCTCCCACATTCTGGGTGTCTGGCACCACTTTGATTTCGTCAGCAACTTCCAGTTTGAATTTGGGGCCCAAAGTATCGGCGGCGGCCTGTTGTCCCGCTTTGAAACCAGCAGCGGCCTTGAATTGCGAACCTACGTGGACCTCAGCGCCATCATACTGGGTGCTTCTTCCAGCGATTACGCCAATCTCAGTGGGCGGGACTACGACTATGGACCTGGTGCCAGCGCCATTTTCGGTGCGCAATTCATCAGCCATGGTCACCAGGTATTAACTGTTCAACACGAGCAGCATTTCATTCACACCGTCAACGGCAACCGATCCGAACACCACTTCTCCATCAGCACCGCCCGTGTGTCTGTTCCCTTGCACCGCAACTGGAGCATCGGCGCCGAATACCAACTCATGCTCGCCGAACGCATGTACAAGGATTTTGAGGATGTCAGTGTTCGCCATCCGGAGATGCGCTTTTTCGCCACATCCCTCCTGAGGTAAACCATGGTCGACAATCTGGCTCTGCCTGAAATGCTTTTGGCTGGGGCCGTAGGAATCAGTCTGGCCGCCGCTGTTGGTTTCAGGATATTTGCGCCTTTGTTGCTGGTGGGAATCGCCGCAAAAACCGGACACATCCATTTGGCCGGCGGATTTGAATGGCTGGGCTCGGATCTGGCCATCATCATGCTGGGCATCGCTGCGGTGGCGGAAATTTCGGCCTACTTTTTTCCTTTCTTCGACCACCTGCTAGACACCATCAGTGCCCCCGTTGCCATGGGCGCCGGTACTTTACTGATGGCCTCGACCCTCATCGAAATGGAGCCCTGGTTGCGCTGGGCCATTGCCCTGGTTGCAGGTGGCGGGACTGCAGGGTTGATTCATACAGCCACCAGTGCCCTGCGCGTTGGCAGCACCACTTCCACCGGCGGACTTGCCAATCCTGTTTTTGCCACCATGGAAGTTGGCGGTGCTACTGCCTTGACACTTTTGGCCATTGTGATGCCCTTGGTCTCCCTGGCCCTGGTTGTGTTTTTAATTTCGCGCACCTTGCGAATGCTGGGTTGGGGATGGCGGAAGGTTCGAAAACACTAGCAGTGCATCATTTTTTCGCCTGGTGCGTAGAACTTTTTTCCACTGGCCCACCAACAAGTCAGGATGTCGTCCGTGCCCACCACAGCCATCAAAAAACTCTTTGCCGTTAAAGAAGGAGAACTGAAGCCAGCCCTCATGTCCGGTTTGCTTTTTTTCCTCATCCTATGCGGTTACTACATCCTGCGTCCCTTGCGTGAAGAGATGGGCCTGGCCGGCGGCATAAAAAACCTACCCTGGCTGTTTATGGCCAACCTTGGCATCATGCTGGCCCTCGCCCCGGTTTTTGGTTTCGTAGCCACTCGCTGGGCTCGAAGAATTTTTGTTCCTGCCATCTACCTTTTCTTCATGACCAACATGCTGGTGTTCTTCGTCGCCATGAAAGTCGTTCCCACCGAAAGTCAACTTCTGCTGGGCCGGGTTTTCTACGTCTGGGTCAGTGTGTACAACATGTGGGCTGTGTCCATGTTCTGGGCCTTCATGGCCGACGGATTTGGCCTCGACAGCGGCAAACGTTTGTTCGGGCTCATCGCAGTGGGAGGCAGTCTCGGCGCAGTGCTGGGCTCGTCTATTACTTCGTTATTTGTGGAGATTGTGGGACGGCCCAATCTGATTCTTGTTTCTTCGTTTTTCATGCTTGGTGCAGCCGTGGTGGTGATGCGGCTTGGCCGGATGATGATGGGTTCAGGTACGAGCCAAGGGAACCAAGGGAACCAAGGGAACCAAGTCAGCCAGGTAGAACATCCCAGTCAAGCCACTCCTGAAGATCGCGGTCACTTCTGGACCGGAATTTCCGAATTCCTGCGTTCACCCTACCTGCTGGCCATCGGGGCCTATCTTTTTCTGTTCAGCTTGTCATCCACTTTTCTTTATTTCCAACAGGCTGAAATTATCGACGCTGTCGGAGCCTCGCGCGAAGCCAAAGCCAAAATCTTTGCCAACATCGACATTTGGGTCAACGCTCTCACTTTCCTCATTCAGATTTTCCTCACCGGACGCCTGATCTCGCGTCTGGGTGTTGGGGGAGTTCTGCTTATCCTGCCAGTGTTGTCGGTTGTTGGTTTCCTGGGTCTCAGCATTGCCCCGGTTTTGCCGGTTCTGGTTGTATTCCAGATTGCCCGGCGAGCCTGCAACTACGCCTTATCCAGACCTGCGCGCGAAACACTTTTCACCATTGTCAGTCGAGATCAGAAATACAAAGCAAAGAGCTTTATCGATACCTTTGT
>JAUUYW010000255.1 GCA_030590265.1 Candidatus Krumholzibacteriia bacterium | reverse complement strand
CCTGTTGGGTGCCTACTCGGTGCAGGCAGAAGGTACATCATATGAAGAGCTTCCTGATGATTACCTTCCATTTACACTACACCAGTTTGATGAAAAACTTGAAGGCGAAAGTAAATTCCTGGATGGTTTCAAAATTTCAATGAATTTGCCAACTGAATTCTTGGGAAACGGATTGAATATTGAAGCAATTTTTTCGTTGGTTCGTAGTCATAACATAACCGGAACGGTTACTTATCCGAGCGGAAAAACGACCAAGATAGAATATGAAATTGTCCGCTACAGGGAAACAGAAGATATTTTTATGAAATCTTCTTTGGGCTACTTTTTATGGGAGTATATGGACATTCAGGAGGGAACACTGAATTTTGCTATTTACTGGTGGTATTGTCCTCCCACAACGGAACAAGATCTGGAGATAATAGAATATTCCGCCAAGCTCCTTGCTGATTCATGCCATTGGCATCAATATGATGACAGAGAATGTGGGAATGACATTGAGAACAATGAATGGAGTCTATTCTGCGCACTGCAATTCTCTTCAATGGAGATTACCGGTGAATACAATCACCACAACACGGCGATACAATCGGTAAGATTCGTCATTGATGAGTTAGTTCCTGATCACGGATTTGCCCACACACTGATGGACTACAATAATGAATCATCCACGAAGCATTCTGATATTTTGCATGTTCTTGAAATTTCGAGGCAGCGCATTGAGGGCGAGTTGGTTCAATAAAACTGTGGACCGATAGAACACACCAAACGATGCTACTCTATCGGCCCACTAAAAAAACAATCACTGCCCATTCTTTTTAATAAGATCCGAAAGACTCACATGGTCCTCCAACCTCTCCAAAAGAATCTGGCGAGTCAGTGAACAGGCTTCGGAAATCTTGGCCGAACGCAGGCTGTAATAGACGTTGATGCCATCTTTGCGCGTATTGACCACGCCAGCCTGGCGCAAAACCGCCAAGTGCTGGGAAGTATTGGCTTTGGGGATTTCGAGGATCTCCGCCAACTGATTCACGGAAATTTCTTCCCGTTCTTTCAGGATATCAAGGATTTCCAAGCGCTTGGGATTGGAGAGGGTTTTGCAGAGTTCGGCTTGCATTTCGTAGAGCTTTTTTTCCATGACAGTACCTTTGAATTTCCCCTGAGATTGCAGATTTCGCCTTCAATCGCAGAAACCCTTGGCAATCCCAACAGCCTGTTGACAGAATAACAGGATAACACATAATTTCCCGTTGTCAAAGTCAAACTTATTCAAAGTTTAATAACTATCAACTGCTATTATTCTTTACCCATCAACTCGCTAGGCAATTTAAATTTCACATTTTCTTCCAGAGTCACCAATTCCCTGGACAACCAACCCGCCTCAGACAAGGTGGTAACTACTGCCTGGACCAGATGTTCGGGCGCCGAAGCTCCGGCTGTTAGTCCCAGAGTCCGGATCCCCTGCAGGGACTTCAGATCCAAATCCTCAGGCCCATCAATCAACGTGGCCGGCACATTGAGGTTTAGGGCTACTTCACACAATCGTCGGCTGTTGCTGCTGGATTGGGAGCCCACCACCAACAAATGACCTATTCCCTTTTCAACCAAGGTCTTAACAGCATCCTGGCGATTTTGTGTTGCGTAGCAGATATCACTTTTTTCCGGTTCAATCAAATGCGGAAAACGGACTTTTAAAGCGGCTACAATTTCCCGGGTTTCATCCACGCTGAGGGTGGTTTGAGTGGCATAGGCCACTGGTGTGCCCTTGGGGATGATCAAAGATGCCACATCCTCCACACTGGTGACCAAGGTAATACGGTCCGGAGCTTCACCCATGGTGCCAAGAACCTCGTCGTGTCCAGCATGCCCAATGAGAATCATTTCATGATCCTGGGCCACATGCCGGATGACCTCCTGATGGACCTTTGTCACCAACGGACAGGTGGCATCCACTGCCGCCAGCCCCCTGCGCACAGCCTCCTGGCGCACCTCAGGAGCTACGCCATGAGCACTGAAAACCACAGTTTGCCCATCGGGAACCTCGTCCAGTTCGTCCACAAAAACCACTCCCCGGCTGCGAAAGTCCTCCACCACCGCCTTGTTGTGCACGATTTCTTTGCGCACATATAAAGGTGTGCCTTTCTGGCGAAGCAAACGGTCCACCACTTCTATGGCTCGCTCCACCCCTGCGCAAAAACCACGCGGATTGACGATATAGACGGTTTTTCCGGGATCGCTGGTCATGTTTGGCTCTTTCTTTCAAGGGCTTTATTGGTCTGACCATAATAACCCTCTTTTTGTTTGTTGCCCAAATCTCTCTCATGATCTCTAATCACCTTGACAAGGGGGAATTCATGATTATTATATTCGCTGTCAACAATATTCAGATATTTGCAACTAAAAGGAATCATCCTGCCGGATGGCTCCAGAACTCGGGAAAGGTTTGTTCATGAACCGAATCTTAACCCTCGGTGGCCTCATAGGGATAGGCATGCTGGTATTGACCGGCTTGTCGGTACCATCAGCCGCCTGGGCGGAGGAAGCAGAAGCCGCACCGGATACTACCTGGATGCGCATCGGCACCATTGAAAGTGGTGTGTTGGTCGTTGACCGCCAGAAAATCATCGCAGCAGCCCTGGAGCACAACGAGATGCTGGCCGCCAGCGGTGCCATGCTGGATGCAGCCGATGCCGATGTCCTGGGAGCCTGGAAGGGATTTCTCCCTCAAATTCAATTGGGCGAATTTTTCATGCGGTCGGACGATGCCCTGTCTGCCTTTGGGTTCAAGCTGCAAAACCGCGGCGTGACGCCCATGGACTTCGGCATCACACCCGGCGGGTTTGAGTCCGACCTGATCAATCAGCCTGGTGAGATCAACAACTTCATCACCCGGATTCAGTTGCTGCAACCCATCTTCAATGGTGGCATGGGTATTTATGGCAAACAGGCAGCCAACGCGGCAGGCCGTGCCGCCGGTTACAAACATGCCCGTGCCAAAGAGACCATTCGCTACCAGGCCATTCAGATCTACGAGGGTTTGACCCTGGCAACTTCCTATGAAGCAGTGATGCAATCGGCTGTGGTTTCGGCTGAAGGTCATGTGCGCCAAGCCCGCTCCATGGTGGAAAACGAAATGGCCACCGAAGCGGATCTTCTGCAGGCACGGGTTTATCTGAGCACCCTGCAGCAAAAGCTTATCGAGGTGCGCAACCTGATGGCCGTCGCTGGAGAGAACATCAAGCTTTTGACCGCGGTGAGCACCTTCATGCCCATTGCTCCGAATTCCAGCATGGAAAGCGAAGCCGGCAGCCTGGATCTGCCGAGTCTTGTGGACCTGGAAGCAATCCAATTCCGCAACGACCTGCAGGCCCGACGCGAAGAAGCTGTGGCCGCGGGAAAAATGGTGGGAGTTGCCACTGGCAGCTTCTTGCCCCACGTCAATCTGAGTATTCAAAAAGACTGGTACGATCTGGACACTCTCTTTGGCAGCAACAGCAACAGCTGGAGCCTCGGTGTTTATGCAACCATGGGTTTTGGCGTGCACAATATCGGCGAAATTCAAAAAGCCAAAGCTCACCACCGAGCAGCTGAATACATGGTTTCTTTTGAGACCCGGCAAGCCCAGGTCCAGGCCACCGAAGCCTGGCTCAACGCCAAAGCCGCTCATGAAAAAGTCCTGGTGGCCCGTGGCGCGGTGGATGCCTCCCGCGCCGGTTTGAAAATCGTCACCAATCAGTACCGGGAAGGTTTGGCCAGTATGGTCGACCTGCTCGATACCCAGGCTTACGCCACTCAGGCTGAAGGCAACCTCGTCCAGGCACTGCACGATCTCAGTGTGGGCCTGGCCAATCTCGAATTCGCCAGCGCCGTGAACCCCAACGCTGCTGCTGACCAAAAACAACCGACCACCACGGCCCCACAAGGCCAGTGATACAGGAGGATGCCTTCCATGGCTTTCTTGAAAACTAAAGACTCGAGCCCGTCCTGGCTTACCGGAAACCACCGGTTCCTGCTGCCGGCCACTCTGATGATCCTGATTCTTTCGGTCTCCGCTTGCGGCACCAAGTCATCGGAAACTACTGAGGCTCAATCCAAAAATGTCACCTGCATCACCGGCCTGGCCTCTCGGCAAATGGTGCCCCAAACCGTTTCCGCCACCGGTGGGCTGGAAGCTGACAAAAGCATCATGATTTCCACCCGCATGATGGGCTGGATTCGCAAAATTCACGTGGTGGAGAATCAAGTGGTAGCCAAGGGTGACCGTTTGATCAACATCGACGATTCCGATTTGCGCGCCAAAAAAATCCAGGCCGAAGCGGGCATCACCGAAGCGGAGGCCGTGTTGAAAAATGCCGAAGGTATGGCCGCGCGTTTTGTAAAGCTCTACGAAGAAAAATCGGTTTCCCGTCAACAGCTGGACGATGTGCTCACCGGTCGCGACCGCGCTGCTGCAGGCATGGCCATGGCCCGGGCCAATCTGGTGGAAATCAATGTTCACCTCAGCTATCTGGACATTGTCGCCCCAAGCGATGGTGTGATCGCCCGCAAGTTTGTTGAAGAAGGCAGCATGGCCAACCCCGGCATGCCGCTTTTATCATTGGAGAGCACCGGCCGCATGAAAGTGGTGGCTCATCTGGGAGAGAAGGACATTTCCCTGGTCAAGCAAGGCGATGAAGTTGAAATCAACGTGACCTCCCTTGCCAACGCCCGCTTCACCGCCACCCTGGACCGCGTGATCCAGTCGGCCAATCCGGGCAGCCGCACCTACGACATCGAAACCTATCTCGACAACTCCGATGGACGCCTCAAGAGTGGCATGTTCGCCCGGGTCACCGTGCCTGTGGGAACTCGCCCAGCCATCCTGGTGCCTACCGAAGCCATCTTCAAACGGGGTCAGCTGACCGGCGTGTGGATCGTCGAATCCAACGGCACCGTCCGTCTGCGCTGGATTCGTCCGGGCCATGAACTGGGCAATCAAACTGAAATCCTCTCCGGGATGGCCGGCACTGAAACCGTGGTCCTGTCTTCGGAGGCTCCGTTGGCCGAGGGCGACAAGGCGGTGAAGTAGCATGGCAGAGAACCAGAAAAACCAGCAGCCAAATGAAGATCTGCCCACTTATGGTGGCGCCACCGGTCTGGCCCAGATTTTCATCAATTCCAAGATCACTCCGCTGTTGATCGTGGCCACCATTTTGTTGGGCGTGTTCGCGTTGGCTTTGACTCCGCGCGAAGAAGAACCCCAAATCGTCGTGCCCATGATTGACGTGATGGTGATGATGCCCGGGGCCAGTCCCGAAGAAATCGAAAACCTGGTCACCCGTCCCATGGAACAAAAGATCT
>JAUUYW010000052.1 GCA_030590265.1 Candidatus Krumholzibacteriia bacterium | reverse complement strand
CTTGCCGCCCACAAAAGACATGAAGGGGTTGAAATGGGAATTTTCGCCGATGGCATTGCCCAGAAATCCGGTTATGCCAAATTCCCAACCGTCCAACTTCACGGTACTCTCGCTGGTCAGGCCGATTTCTTCGAATTGGGCCAATTTTGCCGCGTCATCGGTAAAACCAAGGCCGCCGCGGAAGCCGCGCACCATAACCGAGAAATTATCCATGATCCAATAGCGGATGGCGCCATCGAAATTCAATTGGCTGGTGGTGATGGCGTTCAGGTTGTAGGTCTCATCCTTGACCATGTGCAGGGCCGGCCAGTAACTGAGCCGGCCGGTGATTCCAAGTTTGTGCTGGTGGCGCACCCGGGCCGGCTCGATGATCTGGCCGTCGGCGGTGGTGCCCAGCATGATGGTGGAAGGATCCCTGCTGAATTTGACAAACCGGCTGACACCCCGTTGGGAGAATGAACCACTGACCCGGTCATCGGCGGCGATATAGGTGCCGGTGAAGTGACTGGGGTAGTCGGCCCCGGTGGGCCGGAAGGTGAAACTGATCAAAGTATCCGTCACTTTGACATTTTGACCCCGAACCACATCCACAAAAGGATCTTCAAGGGTGGCGGTATAATCGCCGGTTTCGTTTTCCAGGGTCAGAGTGACCAGGGTTTCTTCCCCGTCCGGAGCGCGAACACGCCCCTGCCAGATTCCCGCAGGGCCGCTGCCAACCAGATATTTTTTCTTACCAGTTTCACTTTTGGCGCTGGTCAAACGGCGATGGTATTCCAATTCCTGTTGTTGCGGCATATTGGGCACCGAGATGCTGGCGTCCAGAATATCCGATTCCAAGTCCAGAGTTCCGGAGAAATTGGCAGTCATATTCCTTTCAGGTATAGGAATATCGAATTTAACCCGATTGCCGGTAACGCGGATTCCTTGGATATCCCGGGATATTCCCGCAGTGCCAACCATGCTGCCGGACCAAACACCGTCATTGTTCTCAAGCTTAAGAATGACTGTGACTTGGCCGTTTGGACCCTCGGAGCTGGCTTCCCATTCACCAGCAAAATCAGCGTCATCCTGCGCCCAGGAAACGCCACAAATCAAGGTTGCCAGCACGGCAAGCAATAAAATCGACCAAACCTTGGGGTTTGTGCCCAATGTCATCGGTTTTCTCCTCATGTATAACTCCCGAAACGGTCTGGGGTTGCTGAAGCAAATATACAGTTTGAGCAATTGCTTGTCCAATGCCCTTTCTGTGGCCTTCGAGGAGCGGTATTGATTATTTGTTCAAAATCGCCATAACCGGCTTGCAATCGGGTACAATAATTCTGTATACTTAAGAGTAGGTGATTTCCATGCCTTGCTCATGTGCAGGGAAATCTCCCTCTTCTTTTTCGATGCGGGTTTTTGTCGATGACTTGGCTGGTTGTCGATGGAGAATTCGAAGTTGATCTGAAGGTTCCAAGAGAAATGAGTCGCTCTTATGGACACTGGATGGTCACTCTTCGCCCGCATCGATAATTTTTTTTATCCGCTCCCACCTGCCTGCGGCTCTTTTTGTTAGAGGATCTCTGATGGCCGATTCTTCCCGCTCTGCCGATTCTTCCCGTCCTTCCTGGGACTTCCTGCACGCCCTTCCCAAAACCGACCTGCACGTTCACCTGGATGGCTCTTTGCGCCTGGAAACCGTGCTCGAATTGTCCAAGCGTTTTGATACCGGTTATGAATTCAATACCCTCGAAGACGTGCGCGCCATTTGCGAAGTTCCCGACGACTGCGAGAGTTTGCTGGATTACCTGCGGGTCTTTGACATCACCCTGAAAATGATGCAGGAAGAACCCGAGCTGACGCGCATCGCCTACGAACTGGCCGAAGATGCCCACCGGGAAAATGTGCGGTACATGGAAGTGCGTTACAGCCCGCTGTTGCACACCGAAAACGGGTTGGACTACGACCGCATCGTGGCGGCGGTGCAAAAGGGGCTGGATCAGGCCCGGCGGCAGTACGGCATCATCACCGGGCAAATCATTTGCGGCATCCGCCACATCTCCACCGAATCGAGTTTGGATCTGGCCGATCTGGCCGTGCGCTGGAAAGGCCGTGGCGTGGTGGGCTTTGATTTGGCGGGGGCGGAAAAAGACTTTCCGGCCAAGGATCACATTGAAGCATTCCAGCGGGTTCTGAATCAGAACATCAACATCACCATTCATGCCGGGGAAGCTTTTGGTCCCGAGTCCATTCATCAGGCTCTGCATTATTGCCGGGCTCACCGCATTGGTCACGGCACCAATTTGATCGCCGATGAGGACCTCATGAACTGGGTCAACGACCACCGCATTCCCGTGGAAGTTTGCCTGGTCAGCAATCTGCAAACCAAGGCCATCCCCGATTACCAGAGCCATCCTATTTTGCGGTTCATGGAGGAAGGGCTGAGGGTGACTCTGAATACAGACAACCGTCTTGTCTCTGGCACCTGCATGACCAGGGAATTTGACCTGGCAGTGGAGAACTACAATCTGAGTGAGGATGACGTTCTGTCCTTGATCATGAATGGTTTCAAATCAGCGTTTCTGCCGCTGAAAGAAAAGTCGTTGCTCATTGATCAGGTGCTGGCGGAGTTTGCCTCTCTGGGGGCGCAGTTTTCCGGGGAGATTTCCAGGCGTCGGCGGGTTCATCTGTAGGTTGGTGCCGTCTTATTAGAAGTACCAGGCAGCGATGAGGGCGGCGTCGATCACGGCCCAGAGGGTCAAGGCCCGGTACATTTTCTTTTCCTGAATGGTACTTTCCAAACCCGTTTCCCGGACCACCCAAATTAGCAGGTGTCCGATCCAGGCAGCCAAAGCGGCAGCCGGCAAAACGAAAGCCCAACCGGTTCCCCTTTCCATAAGACCCAAAGCCATGGCCACCCCTGCCAAAACAGCCAGGACCACGGCCAACCACAAGGCTGGCTTCACTCCCAAAGCCGTGCAAAGGGTGCGGTCGGATCGGCGGCGGTCTTCTTCAATCTGATAAATCTGGGTCAGGGGATACAACGATCCGAAGAGCAGGGCAAAGGCCAGCACCAACCAACCGCATCCTCCCTGGAAAGCTGCCAGAATTTGTTCGCTGATGGTGCCCTGCAAGCCGGGCCAGGAGACAAATCGCCATCCACCGGCGGCGCAGGCGTTGCCGCTGGCCCCAAAGTAGGCCGCCTGACCTGCCAGCAGACCCGCCAAAGTTGTGCCGGCACCATACCCTAGCATATTCACCAGCAGATCCAGGCCGGGTTTGGCTTTCAGGCGCACCAGGGGATGGGAATACATGACCGAGAGCAGAATGCTGATTCCAACCACAACTGCAAAAGCCTTGCCCACCACAAACCAGGACAAAACCGCGCCGAAGACCATGGCAAGCAGCGTTCCGATCGCCAGCCAGGATGGCGGTTGGGGCGGATCAGGAAGATAGGCCACCGGACTGGTGTCCTTGTCGTAAGCGCTGTTGAAAGCCAGGGTGCCGCCATTGAGCAAGACTACCCAAACCAGCCAGGCGGTGGCCAGCACGGCGCCCGAAGCAGGGTTGAACCAGCAGCCGCCTCCGCGAGCGGCGGGGGCCACCAGCATGACCGGAACCATGAATTGAAAAGTGATGATGGTCCACTGGTCGGGACGGGTCAGGCGCCAAGCGTCTTTCATTTGTTGGGAAAAACTCACGGACCGTCAGCCATCCTGGCGATCTGTTGACCGGGCAACTCACCAGTCAAGGAAGGAATCGGTCGCTGAGGTAGATCATTCTGCTGGCCACAAACGAGGGCCAGTTGTTCTTCCAGCCAAAGCAAATCCACTCCGGCGTTGACACACATTTTATCCATGGCAGTCAGGGGAGCCAGCAGGGCGGGATAATCGGGCACCGCGCGCAAGGCCTTGATCAATCGGTCGTGGCAGGCGGTGGCGATGATCAAATCCGGTTTTCGGGTGCGGGCCATTTCGAAAGCGATGTGACTGCGAAAAGCCACCAGGGCCGCGATGTCGAAATGATCGCATAGCTGGGCCACATCCCCAAGGGTGCAGCGGCGGCACTGCAGACATTCTTCCAGACCATTTTTCACATCAGCCTGGCAGCCGGTTTTTTTGACGCAGCGCGGCATGATCAAGAGCAGTTTCTCAGCAGGAAAATTTTGCAGATGTTTGATGACCCGGCGGTTCTGGCTCAAGGTCAAGCGCTCCACGAGATGGTTTTCCAGGTTCCCGAAGGGGCGCAACAGCCAGCGCAGCATGGCCACCGATTCGCGAAAGAGAGTTCCCTGCCAGGGAGAGCGAAATTTCATGATTTTTGCTCCAGCCAGCGGCGCCGCACTTCATAGGCCAGGATCCCAAAACTCACAGCCACGTTGAGGCTTTGTTTGGTGCCGGCCATGGGAATTTCCACGGCGTAATCGGCCAGATCCAAAATGCCGGACTTCACTCCGGAGACTTCGTGCCCTACCACAAAGCAGTGGGGGAAGGGAAACTGGAATTCCTGCCAATCGACCGAGCGGGAGGTTTGTTCCAGGGCCACCAGGGCAATGCCCTGATCCTTGATGCGTTGGGCAGCTTCGGTGGAATCTTGCCAGTAATCCCAGGGAACGGTGAGGGTGGCGCCCAGGGCGGTTTTTTCAATGTCCTTGCGGGGGGGAGTGGCCGTCATGCCGGTGAGGAACAACCCGCCCAGACCAACGGCATCGGCCGTGCGGAACATGGACCCAACATTCCAAACGCTGCGAATGTTGTCCAAAAGGGCGAAAGAAGGCAGACGATCAGAAGGCAAACCGTCAGGCAAGTTGGTCCAGTTTAAGGAGTTGTGCGTTTTGTTTTTTTTAATGGCCATGTTGCCGGGTGACTTTATTTCGTTTCGGGTTGGTGGCTTCAATGCCTCTCCATATTGGGTCCGAATGCCCGGTTTGGCAACCCTGCGATGGCCCCGTCACAACAAATCCCAGCATCACCACTAATAATGTGTAAATAGCAAGGCCTGAAGGCCGATAATCAAAAAGAACTTCGAATGGACTCGAAGTCGCAACACAAGGAATATCCGCAGCATATGAATCGCAAGACAGTGAGCCTGTGTCTGATTGCCAGGGATGAAGAAGCTTCCATCGGGATGGCTATCAAATCCGTATTGGCTCTGGTGGACGAAGTGATCGTCGTGGACACGGGATCAAAAGACAACACCAGGATTATTGCCGAAGGCTATGGCGCCAGGGTCTTGGATGTGACCTGGGAAGACGATTTTTCCCTGGCCCGCAACGCCTGCCTGGCCGAGGCCCTCAGCGACTGGATCCTGGTTCTGGATGCCGACGAATTTCTCCAGCCCGTTCGGCCGGTGGAATTTCAAAGACTTTTGCACGATCCCAAGGTTGCCGGGTACCGTTTGCGCATGGCCAGCCCCCTCGAAGAAGAGGCCGGCCGCAACTCCACCATGATCAGATTGTTCCGCAATGATCCCACCATTCGCTACAGCTATCCCATCTATGAACAGATCAGCGAGAGCCTCAATTGGTGGGCTGAAAAAGAAGGTCTGCAAGTCAAGGATACCAACCTGACCATTGTTCACGAAGGTGGCCAGCAATCCGCCCAGGTTCAGAAGCGTCAGCGCAACCAACGCATTCTGCAAAAGGCCATGGCCGAGTTTCCCGTCGAACCCTACTTTCCCTACAAGATGGGTTGCGCGGGCATCCAAACCCTTGATGAAGAGGTTTTGCCCACCGCAGGATTGACCGTGGCACTGGGGCATCTGCACACGGCCTGGCTGCGCATGGAGAGCAGAGATCCCAAGCATTTGCAGACCCAGCGCTGGTTGCCGGATATGGGTATCAAATCTTCGTCCGGGCTGCTGGCCCTGGACCGGGTGGAGGAAGCTCGCAACCTGATCCATAAAGTGGGAAAACATTTTCCAAACGATCCCCGGGTGATTTTGCAAACGGCGGCGGCGGAAATCAGATACCTGGAATTGCATTGCGATGATATGAATCCCCAGACCTCACGACAGATGGAATCCGACATCCAGTTCAGGCTGCAGGAGTTGCTGGACAGGGCTCCCGAGTCGGATGGATTTGCCATCGACCGGCGAATTCTGGATCTTTATCCCTTGCGTTATCTGGGAGAGTTGGCTCTTCTGGGTGGGCACGTCAGTGAAGCGGTTGGATATTTTGAGCAGGCGCTCAGCCTTGATCCCGACTATTCTTATGCCTGGTTGGGTATGGCCGAATGCTCCCGCTATGCCGGAGATCCCAAACGTGCCCTGAAACTATATTTGCGAACCATAACCGAGAACGAATGGAACCACCGGGGCTGGATGCGCGGGTGCGACTTGATGAAAGAAATGGAATTCCAGGACAACGCCGCCAGTTGGTGGCGCAGGGTGACGACTCAATTCCCAGAGCACCCGGCCTTGAAGCAAGCTGACCATCAGGCCCCCGAAATATTGCGTCCCTTGAATCCGGTCGGCTGACTCGTTTCCGAACGACCGGAGCTTTTCTTTATGTCCACCAGGGAATCTTCTCCCGGCCGGCGTATTTTCACCAACCGCAATTTGCGCATGGAATCCATCGAGGCCATCGGCTTTGACATGGACCATACCCTGGCGGTTTACAACACCAAGAATTTCAATCATCTGTGTTTCGACCTGGCTCTGGAAAGACTCATCAGCGATCACGGTTACGATCCGGTCATTCGCACCGTGCGCTGGGATCCGGACGCGGTGATCCGCGGTCTGATCGTGGACAAGCAGGAAGGCAACCTGCTCAAGCTGGATGCCTACAACCATGTGACCCGGGCTCGTCGCGGTTTCCGTTTTTTGGAGAAAGACGAATTGCGCCAGGTCTATTCCCGTGGCGATTTGCGGCTGGGCAGTGACCGTTTCCGCATCTTTGATACTCTTTTCGATATGCCGGAAGGCTGCATTTTTTCCGGGCTGATGGAGTTGAAAGAAAACGGTGAGGCGTGCCAGGATCGCACCCCGGATGAGATCTACACCCAGATCAGAAAAACCGTGGACGGTATGCACGCCGACGGAACCCTGAAGGCCCGCATCATTGCCGACCTCGGTCGGTTCTTTATTCCCGACCCTGATCTGGTTCCCATCCTGCGCAAATTTCGCGAGGCCGGGAAAAAGCTCTTTCTGCTGACCAACAGCGAAGCGGACTACACTGCCGCGGTGATGAATTTCCTGGTTGGGGGCCAGGATGGTTCCTGGGAAGATCTCTTCGACCTGATCATTTGTTTCTCCCGCAAGCCCGGTTTCTTCCTTCCCGGGAAAGCTGCAGAGCCTCTGGAAGTGGACTCACTGCCTCTGCTGCTCAACCGCAACGGGCAGACCTTTATCGGCGGCGATTGTTTCTTCCTGGAAAAACAATTGGGTGTTGGTGGAGACGAAATCCTGTATTTTGGCGATCATACTTACGGTGATATCTTGCGCAGCAAGAAAAGTGTGGGATGGCGCACGGCCATGATTGTTCCCGAGGTGGAGCAGGAGGTGCAAAACCTGCGTCCCCTGCGCGATCAGTGGCGGGAGTTGGCCCAGGTGGAAGATGAACTCGATAGCCTGGTGGCGCGCCGGGACCAGCTAGAATCGGCCGAAAACGCCAATCCTGAAGAGTTGGCAGCGACACTGGAGGCCATTGGCGAAGCTCTGGGCAGCCGGGCCAGGTTGCAGAAAAACCTGAAGGAAGCCTACAACCCCTATTGGGACAGTTTGTTTCGCGAAGGCCGCGCCAGCAGCCGCTTTGGGCGTCAAACCACGGAATTTGCTTGTATTTACACCAGCCGCGTGAGTAATTTCCTGAATTATCCGGCTGACAAATTTTTTGGCCGACACCTGGAAGTGCTGCCCCACGAACGCTGGGCGCTGTCTGAATAAATTGGTTTTAGCAAACTAAGGAGAATACAAAATGCTCGGTGCCAAGAATGTGATGGTTATCGGAACCGGAACCATCGGGGAACCCCTGATTGGACTGCTTTGCAACTTCAGGGCCCAGCTGGGCATCGACGAGGTGTTGTTTCACAAACGCACTCCATTGCTGAATGATCGCTCCAAGGTGCAAAACCTGCTGAAACGCGGCGCCCGTCTGGTGACCGATACCGAGCAAGTGGACCAGTTCGAAAAAATGGGAATTCGGGTGGACTACACCACCGACGAAGGCATGGAAGCCTGCCGGGTGGTCATCGACTGCACACCTTCGGGCAATACCATGAAAGAAAAACTCTATTCCCGTTTTGAAGACAACACCGACCTGTTCATTGCCCAGGGCAGTGAGTTTGGTTTCGGCAAGCAGTACGCCCGGGGGATCAACGACCAGGTTCTGGTGCCCGGTGAAGACAAGTACTTGCAGGTGGTCAGTTGCAACACCCACAACCTGTCGGTACTGCTCGACACCTTCTGCCTGGCCGACGAGGGACCGGAGAACCTGCGCGAAGGTCGTTTTGTTTGCCTGCGCCGCTGCAATGATATCAGCCAGGACAGCAGCTTCATGCCCAGTCCCCAGGTAGGCACCCACCCGGATCCTCGTTTTGGCACCCACCACGCCCGCGACGCTTGGCACCTCTTCGATACCCTGGGTCACGACCTGAATATTTTCAGCTCGTCCATGAAGTTGAACACCCAGCTGATGCACATCATCCAGTATCATCTCAAGGTTGAAAAACCCGTCACTTATGAAGAGCTGATGAGCCGGGTGGTGGACAACGACCGCTTGGCCATCACCTACAAGACCACGGCTAACAGCATCTTCTCCTTTGGCCGGGACCATGGTTTCTGCGGACGCATTTTGAACCAGTCGGTGATTCCCGTGGACAGCATGCACGTCAGTGAAGATGGGCGGGAAATTACGGGATACTGTTTCACTCCCCAGGATGGGAACAGTTTGCTAAGTTCGGTTTCGGCGGCTATTTGGGGGCTGTATCCGGAGACCTATGAGCGCATTGTCCAGTGTCTGAAACCTTACTTCTTCAGTGAAGTCTAAGGGTTCTTATAAATTACCTTCCAATTCAATCACCATTTCTTCCAATTGGGCAGCCTGGCTGCGTCCAACATAATCCTGATCCGATTGCTGGATGCTCCACTTCAACTGCTCCAAAGCCATGCGTGCCTGTTCAGCATCCCGCAGGGCCAGGTCGGTTTTGATGGCCACGATAAGGGCTGGCACCAACCGGTTGTTGACAGACAGAATGGGCCGCAATTGTTCAAGTGCTTTTTCCGGCTCTCCATTGTCCATGTAGGCGCAGGCCAGTTTGATGCGGGCGTCTCTTTGTCCGTGAAGAGGAGTGTTGCCGATCATGCCGTCGACCAGGGCGTTCCACTTGCGAACCCGGGTCGATGGCTGGTCCGCCAAATCGGCGATGTAGGCTTCATATCTCTTTTCAGCCATATCGATATTGTTGCGAGCCATCTGATTGGTCTGGTAATAGGGCTGGCTGCGCCAGTTGTTGAAACAGGAATCGCGCAGGGCTTCACTTTCGCGCAACTTACCGAGATGGGCCAGTTGAATGGATCGAAAATAGACGGCCATTTCATCTTCGGGGTAACGTTCCAGATAGGTTTCCGTCATCTGGCCAATTTCCGGCAACATTTCCATGACCAGATAAGTGGTCAACAACTCCTGGTCGACTTTGCGGCCCAGAGTGGATCCGTCCACCATGGTGTGCACCTGGTCCATGATGTCGAGGCCGGTTTTGATCATGCCGCGATACAGGTAGGTTTTTCCCAGGTTGAGGTAGGACGTGAAAAAATCGGGTTGGATGGAAATGGAGGTCCGGTATTCAGCGGCGGCTTCTTCGTACTCACCCATGACGGTGAGCACATCACCCAGGCTGTCGTGGGGGTTGGCCAGTTTGGGGGCCAGGAAGGCGTACTTCTTCATGTGCTCGATGGCTTGTTCGTAGTTGCCCCGGTTCAGTTCAAAATAACCCAAACGATTGTAAGCTTCGGCAAAGTTGGGATTGACTTCGAGGATGCGCTTCCAGGCCTCGAATTCCTTGTCGAACTCCATATTGATGCCATACCGTTCGGCCACGGCGGTCATCACATGGATGTTGTCGGGTTGTTCTTTTTCCAGGCGAACCATGAGGGAATCGACCATATCATGGAAACGACTTTTGTGGCGAAATCCGAGGCGAATCTGGGCCAGCATTCGGCGGTTGTCGTCTTCAATGAGGGCGGTGAGACTGTCGGCCCGTACCAAGGCGATCTCGTATTCCTCGGAGCGACCTTTGCGGGCATAGGCGTTGGCCAAAGGAATGGCTGCTTCGGCCAGGGAAGGGTCGAGCTCCAGGGCCGCCTCCAGGTTTTTGATCCCTTCGGTGAACTTGAAAGACTGAACCTGATTGCTGCCAATATGGGTCAGCTTCATGGCTTTATCGCTGGTGGAATAGTTATCGGTGACTCCTCTGTCGGTCAGCACAAAACCGGCGCCAATGAGCAACGCGGCCATAAATAGTCCTGCTAACATCCACTTCACGTTCGAGTCCTTCCGACAAAAAAACACGTTGATTAACGGGATATAAACCCGAAAACCATGGGCTTCCACTTGTATCTACGGACAACCCGCACTCAGGGTTGCATTTATTGTACGCCACCTTCAGCGGCGCTTTCCAGGCAGAAATCGGTGATTTTCAGACCAATCATGGTGATGTCGTCATCGGCGTCAGGGGTGCCGCTGAACGAGAGCAACTGGTCTTGAAGTTCACTGAAAATGTCGTCGATGTCTTTATCCCGATGATCGCGCAACAGGTCGTTGAGGCGATCTTCTCCGTAATCTTCGTCGCCATCGGGACCCTTTGTTTCGGTCACACCGTCGGTGTAGAAGAACACCAGATCGCCACGTTCGAGATAGACCTTTTCTTCGTTGTAAGTGCCGAAGTCGAAGGCTCCCAGGGGAAGGCCCCCGGCTTCCAGCAACTCAATCTGACCGTTGGCCCGCATGATCACCGGTGGGTTGTGCCCGCCGCTGCTGCAGAACAAGGAGTTGTCCGCAGGATCGAAGAGGGCCAGAAAGAGAGTGGCAAAATGGGCGGGGTCGGTGCTGGCATGAACCTGTTTGTTGATTTTCTCCAGCACGAAGGCGGGCGATTCGGCGATGTCGCAGTGGGCCCGCAAGGCCGCCTGCAGGTTGGACGCCAGAATGCTGGCGGGCATACCCTTGCCGCTGACATCGGCGATGACCAGGGCCAGTTTGCCGTCGGCCCGTTCGATGACGTCGTAATAATCACCGGAAACCATTTTGCTGGAGATGTTGATCGCTTCGATCTGAACACCAGCAAAACTGGGGATGGTGGAGGGCAGCAGGCGGGCCTGAATTTTGCGCGCCATGGCCATTTCTTCTTCCAGCTTTTGCTTGTTGACCTCTTCTTCGTAGAGACGGGTGTTCTCCACTTGCAGGGCAACCTGACCGGCCACAATGGTCAGCAACTGGATTTCGTGCACCTGATATTCTTCGCCGCCAGGGCGCTTGGGCAGCCCAACCAGGCCGATCATGCGTTCCTGGGTGATCAGGGGAATCAGCAATTGCAATCCGTTGCTGGCCAAAAATTGTTGTTCCAGATGCCTGGTTTTCAGCTCGGCCTGCTCGCGGGTGATGGCCTGTTTGCCTTCCAGGGGAGCAGCCTCGGTATCATCCACAAAAAACGGTTCGCCGGTGTCGGCCATGCCTGGGCCAAGGGCAGACAAGAGCAACTCATCGGGATAGGTCACCGGCAGAGGAACCATCTTGAGCTTGGCAGCGCCGGTTTGGTCCATGGGGCGGGTGTCCATGGCCTGCACACCTTTGATGACGCCGGCCCGGTAGTATTCAAAAACGGTTTTGTCCTGTCCGGCCAGATAGACCACCATACCCGGCAATTGCAGAACATCGCAAAGGCGCCCTCCGATGGTGGTCAACAACTCGTCGCGCTTGATGATGCGTGGAATGTCACGGCTGAAACCCTCGATGAGGGCTGTCATGTTATCCCGGGCATGGTAAAAACCCTTGTCCAGGCGCGATTGCAGCCGCTGCCTGAGGGGCCAAAGGGCAGCCGCGACGCCCAGGGCCACACCCACGGCCACCAGGGGACTGGCCAAAGGAAACTGGGCCAGCAACTTGCCGCCCAGCCACCAGGCTCCACCCAGGTAACTGATCCAAACCAGGGCAGTCAGCATGGCATAAGAAAGACTCTTCTTGAGGAGCATATCCACTTGCAAGACCTGATACCGGGCCACGCAATAACCAAAGGAAATGGGAATGGCAGCCAGGGGCACCACACCCAGGCGGGCCAGAACAGGGCGGAAAGTCAGCTCTTCCATGCCAATTTTGATGACCAGAAAAGGAATCACCGCAGCCAGAGTGCCAAAAGTCAGGATGCGCACCCGCTGCCGCATGATCGGGTCGCGGTAGCTGAAATAACCATGCAGCAGAGCCACCAGGCCGAAGACATAATACAACCCCAGGACCATCCAGCTGGTGGGGTCGATTTGCGCTCCCTTGGCACCGATGAATTGATCCAGGGTGAAACGCAGGTAGAACATCATGGGCATGACGTAGAGCAAAGGTGTGAGGAACGGATGCTTGGTGAGCATCAACTTGCGGGTGGGGAAAATCAGGAAAAAATGCAGGAACACAGCCGGTAGCATGAAGCGGGCAAAGGCACCAATGTTCTGGGTGATGATGGCACCCAGGTAATAACTGACCTGGTTCAGGTTGGTCACAAAATACAAGGTGAATGAGAGACACAGCATGAAGAAGAGGGCGGCTGGTCGTTCGTTGCCGCTGCGCAGATAAACCCAAAAACCAATGCTCAGGTAAACCAGGGCCAGCATCAGGTTGACCATGTAGTCCTGCAGGTTGACCCGGGTGCTGGTCAAAGGAACATCCACCTGCAAGTGCTGGTCGCCGCGCTTGATAAGATAGGGGATGGTTTGGCCGGGCTGTTGCTCCCGCAGAACAGTGGCAGCCGACTGGGGCGAATCGACGATGCGGTTGGCGATGCCTTCGATCTGGTCGCCGGTGCGCAAGGGTGTCGGGTCTCCGGAAGAGCGGGGAATGGTGTCCAGAACTTCGAGGGTGGGACGGCCGAGCAGCCAGATGGTGCCATCGCTGGGACGGGTGCGGGTGGCGTCAAAAATACAGAAGATGGCCACGGCAACGACAAAAGCGCCAATGCTGAAGTGCATTTGGCGGGACAAGAGCAGCCGGAGGAAACCCGACAGGGGATTGGGGCTAAGCCGTTCAGACGGCATGGTGCTCCGATGGAAACAGCACACAACCCCACTGGGTTGCGGGCCGAATTTCAGTCGTGGGATAGCCTTTCAAAATGGGCACTCCCGGAAAAAGTTCCGTAATCCTGGAAAAAAGTATACTCTGCCAGGACCAACGGGGCATCAATTAACTGCAACAGGTTGACCGCTCTACCCAGTTGGTGATTTGAATATTCATTACCATCTGAGAATGATGTTGTACTTAAGAGACGCTTGACCTTTCAGGAGGGTTGCATGGTAACCGAAAAACCCAGTATTGGGGGCTCTTTTCAAGAGGGCAGTTCCTTTTCCGGAGGGTTTTCTGGAGAATTTGGCGGTCTGGTGAAGGTGGGCGAAGGTCGCACCGAGGTGATCTTGCAGGCTGGAAATCAGGGGATGGATTGTGTGTTGCGGGTCACTGGAGGGCAAGCTCATGTGGG
>JAUUYW010000554.1 GCA_030590265.1 Candidatus Krumholzibacteriia bacterium | reverse complement strand
CTTGGCTGGATCCGCGCAGTCGTTCCCTGGAAGTTACCGAGTGGTCTGAAAATGAGGTCCTGGAGCTGCCCGATGGGGGTTCGGTCGCCCCATTTAGGGTCAATCATCCTCAGGATCGTCTCTCGGATTACGCTCTGGGCTATCGTTTTTGTGATGCTTCCGGCAAAGTTGCCGTTTTTTCCGGGGACACTGGCCCCTGTGAGGCGTTGAACAAAGCGGCCCGCGGCGCGGATTTGCTGGTGGTTGAATGCTCCACCCCCGACGAGCTGGCCACCGACGGTCACCTTCATCCATCAGCTGTGGGAGCCCTGTGTGCAGACAGCCAGCCCCGCCAGGTGGTTCTCACCCACCAGTACCCGGCTGCTGCCGAGACAGACCTTGTAGCGGAAGTGGGCAAATATTATGATGGTCCGATCAGCCAGGCTAGCGATGGCAGTTCGTACCATGTCGGTTGCTGACCGCCTTCTGAAAGGGATTTTGATGAATCTGCGAAACACGGGACTGTTGCTGCTGGGTCTTTTTCTTCTGGTGGCCACGCCGGCCTCTTCCCAGGATATGGAACTGCTGGAAGGCCGCGGCGAACTGGAGATCGTGCTGATCCACGGTCTGGGCTCCAACGCCGAGGTCTGGGATGCTCTCGTCCCTTATCTCAAGGGAACCTTCAAGGTGGCTGTCTTCGAATTGGCCGGCCATGGCCACACCCAGCCTATTGCCGACCCCACCATCAGCAAGGAAGTAGCCCGGCTGGACAATTTCATCAAGGATCAGGGGTTTGCCTACCCGACCCTGGTTGGTCACGGCATGGGTGGCATGATCGCCCTGGAATATGCCTTGGACCATCCCGCTGATGTGCACCGTTTGATTCTCATGGACGCCGCCCCCGTGCAATTGGCCAGCACCGACCAAAAAAACGATGTGGCAGAACAACTGCTCAACAACTACGACCGCTTTGTGGCCGGCCGTTATTCAGCCATGAGCCCCCTGCCGGAAGTCACCGACCAGATCATTGATTCGGCCCTGAAAACCGACAGCGCCACCTTTATTTCCCTGTTGATGAACAGTTTTGATTATGACAAAACCGACCAGCTGCACACCCTGACGGTGCCCATGCTGATCATCGGCAGTGAATTGCTGTTTCCACATCCCGATCAGTCCAAGGCTATTTTGAATCAAATTGGTTTTGGCAGTGCCCGGGCCCTGAGCTTCAAGCGTATGGGGAAAACGGGGCATTTTATGATGCTGGAAAGGCCTGTTTATACGGTGAGTGTCTTGTTGGCATTCGGAGTTGATGCCGGACATATTTTCGAATACTAAAGCTGCAAGACGAATTTGATTTCTTTTTTTCAATCAGTTGTTGTCAGACAACCTTTGTTATTGATATGATTTTTTTTATTTCACCGGAGGAAATTATGCCAACTAAAAACCTTAATTCCAGACTTATCATCACAGTTCTTTCCATCACCATGGCATTGGCCCTGGTCCTTGGTGCCTGGACCTCACCCGGACTTGCCGAATTGGAAAACTGCGGACTGAACAACGAGTATTTCCACGACACTGCATCCGGTCTCTACTGGTTCGATCCCGGGGTCTTTTATGGAGGGAACCGAGCCACTCTTGACCATTTGAACACTCATTCAACCACTTGGAATTGGGCCACTTCAACCCAGATAGATGCATTGGTAGGCCAGTCCGCTGCTACCGGATTTTCACTTGAAGATATCATGGGACCTCGCCTGACGACCATCGGCAACGGTGGGCCCAGGTGGGTTGGTTTCTATGCCGAAGCAGAGCCCGATG
>JAUUYW010000142.1 GCA_030590265.1 Candidatus Krumholzibacteriia bacterium | reverse complement strand
TGAATTCGCAGTAGTTTACGAGTTGATCCTAGAAGGAAAAAGTCGCTGAAAGTCCATAGTAGACGGCCTCGGTGTCGCCATGGTAGCGGCCATTTCCGGAGACTGCGGTCTTGGCATCACTCATCAAAGTGCTGTAGGCGGCACTGGGGGTGATGGTGAAAAAGGGAATGGGTTTCCAGGGAATTGAAGCGGTGAGGTTGAAATCGGTGGTGCTGGATGATCGCACCCCAAAATAACTCTCAGAATAGCTGCTGTCTCCATAACCCAGAGCTGCACCCAATTCCAGATCAAACTTTTCACCAAGGGCCACGGGGTGGCTGATGTTGGCGTTGAAATAGGTGCCGTCAATTTCCTGGAAATCGTAATAAATTTCCAGAGTGGGGCTGAGCAGGACGCCCACTGAACCTTTGATGAAGGCTTCGGCAGTGGATGGGTTGTCGGTGTTTGGGAAGTCGTAGTAAATAAATCCGAAATCCACATCAACCAGGGGCAGAGGCAGGCTGTAACTGGCCAGCCAATCCACTTCATTGAATTCGCTGCTCATGCCATTGGCGTCCGTAAGGTCCATATTTCCCCAGACATTGATGCCGAAGCCCAGAATACTGGCACCCAAGCTGGGTTGCAAAACAGCGTCGGGATTGGCCACCATGCCGCGCCAGACGTATTTGGACATGACAGTAAGATCGGCGTCAAGATCCAGAGGGCCCAGGGCCAGGGCGGGCAGGGTCAATGTGGTCAGGACCAACAGTGTGGTAAAAGTCAGCAGTGTTTTCTTCATTTTCTTCTCCTGGGCACGTGGCCTATGGCGACAAGGGTCTTGGGTTTCCAATCAATCTCAAGTTCAATATAGATTCTCGGCCACAAATCTTCAGGGTCAATCATTTTTATTCAAGTTGTGGGCGGTGTGGCCGAAAAAATCCAAAGAAGTTGATGAATACAACGCACGAAAGGACAACAACGTGAGTAAGGATCTTGCCCTTCCTGGCCCAGAAGTTCCAGTAATCGATGAAACCCGTTTGCTGGAGGAATTCGGTGGCGACCAGGAAATCCTGAACGAGCTGAGAGACCTTTTCCTGGAACATGTTCCTCCCCTGTTTGCAGACATAGAAGAAGCAGCCAACTCTGGTGATTTCGAATCACTGGCCACCAACATCCACAGTTTGAAAGGGGCCTGCTCAACCTATGGGGCTCCTCGTTTGGCCATGGTTTGCAAGCAAGTGGAGTTGCTGGCTCGCAATGGCGAAATCGATTCAGTGAAAGCCAACTTTGAAATATTGCGCAATGAATATGAGCAGGTTTACGAGCAGATCAAAGGTGTTGGCAGCCGAGCATAAGGCAGGCACTCAACAAATCGGAAAATCGGCCCGGGTGAAAAACACTCGGGCCTTTATTCATCCAGACCACTATCCAGGCTGTCATCCACTCCTTCAAATTTGGGAACACCAAGACGCCGCAGAATTTTGCGGCAGAAAATGTGATAGATGTGTGTCTCCCAGTTCACAATGCCGGCGCGCATGTGCAGTTGCCGCAAGTAGGTCATGAACTTGAGTTTCTCTGCATCACTGTAGCCCACTTCACCCATGACGGTGGCGATGTGCCCGTACATGTTGTTCAATTCCAATTGAGTTGGCAGACGGGTGCCGCGGTGCGGATGACGGACACGCATTTCGGGGCGCCTGACATTGCCGGGTGCGGGTTGCGAGCCGGTGGATGGGTGTTTCGGTTGGGATTTTTCTTCTTCCGCCTTCAGCACCTCGCTCCAGGCCTTGCGGATTTCCCATCCGTAAAGCATCACCGCCTGGGCCAGGTTCAGCGATCCGTGCTCCGGCGCGGTATCCACCGAAGTGAGATAACGACAGATGTCCACTTCGTCATTGGTCAGCCCCGACCGTTCGGTCCCGAAAAGGATGGCCACTTTGCCACCTCGGCTGTGCTCCACAATGTGCTGGGCCGCCGAATCAGGGGGCAGATGGTTGGCCTTGCGCAATTGCCGAACCCGGGCCGTGGTGCCGATGACCACCGAGCAGTCGCTGATGGCGTCCATCAGGTCTTCGACCACCAGGGCGTTGTCGAGAATATCTTCCGAACCGTGGGCCAAGGCACGAGCAGTGCGCCCTTTGGGGTTCAACGGTGAGATGAGACGCAGGTTTTTGAGACCCATGGTCTTCATGGCGCGGCAGGTGGCGCCAATGTTCATGGGTTCGGTGGTGCGACTCAATATGACGACGATGTTGTCCAGGTTCGGCAGGCCCAGGGAATCGGCGATGGTTTCAGAAACAATTTCGTCCACGGTAATATTCTCCACATCAATCAATTATCTCGAGCAACGCCAACGTCTCCACATGAGAAGTTTGGGGGAACATATCCAAAACTTTCAAATTCCGGATTTTGTAACCGCCTTCAACAAGGGCCGCCGTGTCCCTGGCCATGGTTGCCGGGTCGCAACTCATATAGACAAGGTGACGGGGTGCCAGGTTCAGCAAACCCTTCACGCCTTCTTTTTCCAGACCAATGCGCGGGGGGTCAACCACGCAACAGGCCGATTGCCATTCATTGGCGGAAGCCACCTGGGGGTCGGCCAAAACCTTACCCAGATCGCCCTTGATCACTTGCACCTTGTCTTTGGTGGCGGCATCGCGACGAACATTGTTTTCAGCATCCCGAATACCATGGGGATTGTTGTCGATGGCCACAACTTTGGCAAAAAGATCCGCCAAAGTGAGGCTGAACAGCCCGACACCGCAGTAGAGGTCGCCCAACAGAGGTCCCAGTTTTCCATCGGTGGCAATTTCCTGGAGCCATTGGCGAACCAGGTCCACCGCCTCCTGGGTTACGGCCAGATTGCCCTGAAAGAAACTCTGGCTGCTGACGCGGAACTTGTGCCCGGCCACTTCGTTGATGAGAAAATCTTTGCCCCACATGAGGCGGTTGTTGTACATCAGGCCCACACAGCCAGGGGCCGGACTTTCCTTGTCCGGCAGGGCCGATACGATTTTTTTCATCATCCGCATGCGCTGGGAAGGTCCAAACATGGAGAGCAGCCAGCCGCCCTTGCCATCCAGGCGAATGATCATTTGCTCCACTGGGGGCATCATGCGCAACCAGGGCAAAATGTCGGTGTTGAATTGATCAGGCAGCAGGGGACAGGAATCGAGGGCCACCACATCGTGGGAGCCACGGCGCATCAAACCGTAGTGACCGGCATTGTTGGCAAAAACCCGAATGCGATTGCGATAACCCAGGTCTTCACCCACCGCCTCGGGGCCGGACAGGAATTCGGAGACATCGAGCTTGCCCAGCCGGCTGAAGCATTCCAAAACGATGTCGGCCTTGGCCTGGCGCTGGCCTTCGGGGTTGAGGTGCTGAAGGTTGCAGCCACCACAATCCCCATAATGGGCACAGGGAGCTTCCCGGCGCTGGGGACCCGCCTCGAGCACTTCGCTCAGGGTAGTCTGGACAAAGCCGCGGCCCTGCTTGATGATGTTGGCACGAACCAAATCACCGGGTGCACTCAGAGGCACAAAAACCGCTTGGCCTTCGTATCGTCCCAGGCCATCACCCTGGTTCAGAATTTTTTCGATGCGCACTTCAACCGCTTTGGCGGGAGTGCCGGAGTTCCCCTGGGGGTTGTTTTCGCTCATAGTGGCTGTAAACTAGCATGATCGGCATATATGCGAAAGGAAAGTTGGATATTTCGGGACTTTGCAGCAGAATGATTGCCCGCAGCGACGGGTTGATTTCTTGGTCATGGCCGGTGGCACTGCTGATGGCAGTGTTGATGGCGATGGCCTTGTCAGCCTGTGCTCCCAAAAGAGTGGTGCGGGGCCACTCTGACCCAGGTCCAACCGATTCTCCCGAGAAGGCTTCCCAAGCTCCCGCCCCTGCGCAAGGCGATTCGGATCTTTCTCTGCCTTCACCCCAGGCCCGCGGAAGAATGGGCAGTGAACACCAGGGAACCCCCACGGCCAATCTCCTTTTGGGTCTAAAGGCAGCCACCATGGCCCAGGAACAGTTGGACAAACCATACCAATGGGGCGCCCAGGGACCGGAAAAATTCGATTGCAGTGGATTGGTGTTCTACATTTATGGAGCGTTGGATGTTTCCCTGCCTAGGGTCTCTCGGGATCAGGCCAAGTACGGCCAGGAAGTCGCCAAAAACGATTTGCAGCCGGGAGATCTTGTATTTTTCATCACCTCGGGTAAGGTGATCAATCATGTGGGAATCTACATCGGAAAATCCCGCTTCATTCATGCACCGCGGCGCTACAGCCCGGTGCGTTATGACAGCCTGAACGACGCCTGGTGGCGCAGGCGATTCCAGTTTGGACGGCGAATTCAAGGATGACTCGGTTTTTCCTGACAACCGTTTTGATGATGTTGCCGGTGTTTGGGTGGACCCAATCCGACCTGAGCCATTCTGTCTCTGCAGATGCCGATTCTCTTCCAGTTGCTTCAAGTCATTGGGGTGAACTGCCTGCCCGCAACGACTCGACCACGGCCCACTTCAGTGACCAGCCCCGTTCCGGTTGGGAAAGGGCGGCCTTGGTTCCCTACAATATTCTGGGCATCCCCTTCAGGATTGTGGATGTGGTCGGCCAGGAATCCATCAAGGCCCTGGATCGCTGGGGAGTGTTCAATATGCCACCCGCAGAACACGCGGGTTTGCCCCTGCCCTACGGAACTTATCTGCTGCCAGAAGGCGCCATATCCGGACTGGAGGGGATCTCTCTGGGGTTGAATTTGCGGCGCCCTGATTTTTTTGGTCCGGGAAACATGGCTTATGTGACGGTTTCGTCATCCACCAGGCATGCCCACCATCTGGCGGGAGGCTTCTATTTCCATCTCAATGAAGCTTGGGGTTTGCAGTTGGGAGCCGGAACCGCGGAATTGCCTCTGACCAAATATTATGGGTTGGGTTATCAGTCCACCGAAGGGGATGAGTCCTTTTATAATCGGATTTCCCAATGGTATGGAGCAGAAGTTGATCGTGCTCTGGGGAACAACCTCAGAGTGGAAATGCGGACCTATTTTTCCAATGTGGAGGCACGGGAATCGGGATTCGAGGTTCACCGTGGTTTGGGAATCATCCACGCCGATGATCTGCCCTATGGGTTCCCGGGGGAATCCAATGGCTGGACCTTGAGATTGGGATTCATCCGGGACGCCACCAAGGGGACGGGTCGTCCGCAGGATCATGGGTTTCAGAAGGCCAGTTTGAGTTGGTTTGCCGGTTCGGATAATTTAGACCTCTCGTATTTGACGTATGCTTTCGATGCTCAGCATTTCATTCCCCTTTGGTTCACCCAGCGGACCCTGGCTCTGCGAGGTTTTTTTAGCCGCCTGCAAAATCTGGGCACCGGTGAAATTCCCCTGTCCCGCATGTCCACCATGTATCACCCCAACAATTTGCGCGGGTACAGCGATCTGCGTTTCTACGATCTGGGGAGTTTTGGAATGAGCGCCGAGTACCGCTGGCCCCTGTGGGTGGCCAAGGGGCGCGACGGGTTGGGAATGGATTCCTATATTTTCACGGACATGGGTCAGGTTTACAATCGCACCAAAGAAATCGCCTTCAATCACCTGAGCTACACCGGCGGTTTCGGCATCCGTTTCATCGATGGCGATGGGGATTTTGTGGGGCGATTCGAACTGGGCTTCAGCGACGAAGAGACCGTAGTAACACTGACCTTCAGTCAAAACTTCCAACATCACGGAAGGAGTTTGTTGTATGGCAAGGATCCATCCAGGCGGCCATAACATCAACCTCCGGCCACTGGTGCCGGTTGTTTTGATCCTGATGATGATGGGTGTCGGCTCTTTGCAGGCCGCTGATCGCGCTCCTCTCAAAGATGCTCCGGTGGTTTGGTATGCCGATGACAACCAACCCATTCCCGTGCCGGAATTTGCTGAACCTGGCCTGGTACCCTATTCCCTGGAGTCCTTTATTTCCCGGCCATTCTCACGATTTTTTCATCCTGGCCGGTTGGGACGAAAAATAGGCAGCGGCTACACCGGGCGTCGGGCGCCCAATGTGAACAGCCTGGACGAAGTCATCAATTCCACCTGGTTCACCAACCGCATCGGTTTGTTCCCCATGGATGATGCGGATGTGGCCAAAGGCCCAGGACAGGCCGAAGGACCGGATCGCTCCAAGCCCTGGGTCATCATCGGTGCCAAAACTGCGGGGGTCACGCCGGGCTTCCGCATCCGTGATGGCCGTGATGATGTGTGGTTGCTGAAATTCGATCCTCCCAACCATCCGGGCATGACCATTCGCAGTGGCGTGGTGAGCAATCTCATTTTTCACGCCATCGGATTCAACGTACCCATTGACCGGGTAGTGGTCTTCGATCTGGAAGACCTTGAGGTGGGAGAAGGTGCGGTGATGAAGCTTCCGCGGGTGGGTGAAGTGCCCATGACCGAGGCCAACCTGGATTCGGTGTTGCAGGCCACCAACAGCATTTTTGATGGGCAATATCACGCCCTGGCCAGCAAATATCTGTCCGGCAAACCTCTGGGACCTTTCAACGACCAGGATCTGCGCAAGGATGATCCCAACGACACCATCAAGCACCAGGACCGTCGGGAATTGCGCGGAGTTAAGGTTTTTGGTGCCTGGGTTAATCATTTTGATACCAAGATGCACAACACCCTGGATATGTATGTGGGGGTGCCGGGTCAAGGCTACGTCAAACACCATTTGATTGACTTTGCCAGCACCTTGGGGGCTTTTGGGTCTGATCCGGTCAAGCGATTCGGGTATGAATTCGGGTTTGATCTGACTCCAATGCTGGGGCGGACTCTGGCCCTGGGATTCCATGAAGATGCCTGGGTCTATCTGGAGCGCCCGGAAGGATTGTCCGAGGTCGGGATGCTGGATGTCGAAACTTTTGAGCCGGAAAAATGGAAACCGGACATTCCTCACAGCGGCATGGCCGAGCTGACCGCGGCCGACGGCTATTGGGCAGCCAAAATTTTGTCCGCCTTTACGGTGGATCAAATCAGGGCCATGGTTTTGCAGGGAAACTATCAGGACCCAAAGGCAGTGGACTATCTGGTGAATACCCTGCGCGGGCGTCAGGAAAAAATCGTGCGCTATTGGTTTTCCGAAGTGCCGCCCCTGGACTTTTTCCAGCCGGCTGGAAAAACCGTGCACTACACAGACCTGGCTGTGACCAGGGGGTTCATGGAGGGTGACGGGGTTCAATATCGCTACCGGTTGGCGGCAGTGAACGAAAACCGGGAAACTGAAGAGTGGAGCGAATGGACCGAGTCTTTCGCCACGGAAATTCCCTTGAAAGCGGCCCCGCCGACCACCTCGGATCATGAATTTTTGGCCATGGAGTGCCAGGTGAATCGGGGCCGGGGTTGGAGTTCCTCCACCACGGCCTATCTTGCTCCAGCCTCCGGTCGTCTGGTTGCTGTTGACCGGTAATTTTCCAGCAAAGGATGGGATTTTGTAGTGGTTTCCGAGTCGTCCACAAAAAGCCTTCTGGAACGGATTCTGTCAGCTTTTGCTCCTGTGAAAAGCGGTGAGGGGCGCAAAGTGCTCCTGCTGGCGACGAATGTGTTTTTCCTGCTGACGGCCTACTACATCATCAAACCGGTGCGTGAAGCGCTCATTCTTTCGGAGTGGGGAGCCGAGGCCAAGATATACACCGCCGCCGGTCAGGCGTTGCTGTTGCTGGGTGTTGTGCCTCTTTACAGTCGGTTGGCCGGGGCCGTGAATCGTCGTCGACTGATCACCATTGTATTGCTGTTTTTCATGGGTTGCCTGGTGGCCTTTTATTTTCTGGCCCTGGCCAGAGTTCCCCTGGGAATTCCTTTCTATCTCTGGGTGGGAATTTTTAATGTGATGGTGATTGCCCAGTTCTGGTCTTTTGCCAACGACATCTACACCAACGATCAAGGGAAACGACTGTTTGCCATTGTGGGGTTCGGTTCCAGCAGCGGCGCCGTATTTGGCAGTTTCATCACCGGACAACTGATTGAACCTTTGGGTGTTTACCAGTTGCTGCTTATATCGACCGCCCTGTTGGGTGTTTCTTTGGTGCTGACCTTGGTGGTGGATGGATCTTCGCACAAGATTCCACAGGCAGTTGATTCCGTTGAACCCGTTGAGTCAGTTGAGCCCCGAAAGCCCGGCCGCAGCGGCTTTTCCCT
>JAUUYW010000450.1 GCA_030590265.1 Candidatus Krumholzibacteriia bacterium | reverse complement strand
GGTACTGGGGAACCATTTCAAAAGGATGCACGGGCGGCAGCTGATCAGGTGCCAGCCCCATGGCGCAGGCCAAGGTGCGGGCAGTGGCCGGATGGGCCGCGGTCCAGTGGCGCAATTTTGGCTGGCCCACCCGGGCCAATTCAGGACGCAGATCATCGCCCTGCCCCAACAAAAGACCAGTGCCATCGCCGCCATAAACCGGGGCTTCACAATCAGGGAGTATTTGCAGGATTTTCTGCCACCAGGCATCGGCACTCATAGCTTCGGGCCCGGCCAATTCTTCCAGCCAGTGCCCCTGGCGGCGATACACCGCCGAAAATATTCCACCTCGGCGAGCATCCAAAGTGGGCACTGCATACTCCACATCCGGATGATCCTCCAGCAAAGCAGCCGCCATGGCCTCGAGGGTTCCCACCGCGACCAACTTGCAATCCAGCCCGTAGGCCAATCCTTTGGCGGTGGCCACCCCTATGCGCAAGCCTGTAAAACTACCCGGGCCCACCGTCACCCCGATACTCGCCAGTTCATTCTGATGGCGGTTGTTCTCGGCCAGCATTTCCTGCACCACTTTCAACAGGGCATCGGCGTAGCTGCCCATCACGTTCAAGGGACGGTACTGCAAAAGCAGGCCGTCTTCAGCCAGGGCGAAACGGCCCCAGGGTGTTGCTGTGTCGAAAGCCAGTGTGAGCAAAACCTACTCCAGGGTTGCGGAAAAATGATCAAAGAGCTGGGCCCATGGTTCGGGAATTTCAGGCACACCGCGCAGGTGCCAAATCCGTTCATCGGGTGTTTCACCCGGCAAAGCCAACAGCTCCACCCGCGGCTCATCCGGGTCCAGTTCGGCAAGGATGTGTTCGGGCCATTCGATCAACGCCACGGCCCGTCCGCTGAACACCTCGTCCAATATTTCAGGCACTCCGATGTCGTCCAGATTATGCTCCGGTTCCACCCGATAAAAATCCAGATGATGCACCAACCAAGGACCACCGGTGTAGGTATTGACCAAGGTAAAAGTGGGTGAAACAACGTCATCGATCACCTTCAGACCCGAGCAGAGACCTTGACTGAAACAGGTCTTCCCCGCTCCAAGTGGACCATAGAGCAGGATGATTTCGCCACCCTTCAGCAACTCGGCCACCGACTGTCCCAGAGCCAGGGTTTGTTCAGGCCCCCTCACTTTCAGGGTGAGCGAAAAATCCTTGGCCGATGGTATTTCCTGATCATGCAGCATGGCCCCGCTACCTCGGCCGCAGCACAACGAAGGGACAAATCATCTCTTCCAGACTGATGCCGCCGTGCTGGAAACTGTTTCGGTAAAGCCGCTCGTATTCGTGGAAATTGGTCGGATACACCAGGTAGAAATTCTCTGAAGTGACGGCATAATTTTCTATGGTCGACTCGGCTGGCAGGCGGTAATCCTTGGGGTTTTTCATGAGCAGGATGCGGTCGTCATCGGTCCCCAGGTTGTCGCCGAACTTGTAGCGCACATTGCTGCTGGTATCACGGTTGCCACGAATTTTCATGCTGCGCCGGCACATCATCGAACCATGATCGGTGGTCAGAATAACCGTGCAATCCCGCCGGGCCAGGCTCTTCATGATGTTGAACAAATTCGAGTGTTCAAACCAGGTGCGCATCAGGGTGCGGAAAGCTGCTTCATCCGGAGCCAATTCCTTGAGAATACGGTTTTGACTGCGGCCATGGGCCATGATATCCAGGAAGTTGTAGACTGCGGCCACCAGCCTTGTATCGCCCATGCTGCCGAGGTTGCGATGCAAAGGATCGACATCCCGCTCGTCGGCAATTTTGAAGTACTGACAGCTGCCGGTAGCAGCACTGCCCACCCGTTTAAGCAGTTCGTTCAGAAGCTCACCTTCGAAGGCATTCCGACTGCCTTCATGGTTGCCGCTACGCCAATAACCCGGGTACCCTTCAGCAATATCCAGGGGATACAAACCGGCAAACAGGGCATTGCGCGCGTAGGGCGTGGCAGTGGGCAGCATGGACCAGTAGTGCTTGCTATCCATATGGAAATAAGGTTCCAGCAGGGGTTCGATCATGCGCACCTGATCCATGCGCATGCAGTCAATGGTGATCCAGAACACCTGACGACTGCGTTGAATTTCCGGTTCGATCAACTTTTCAAAAACCCGCGGACTGAACAGGGGAATGTCTTCACTCAACTGCTCAGGATCCGAGTGAATCCAGTCCTGGTAGTTTTCCCGGACATATTTGCCGAAGGCCAGGTTGGCGGCGGACAGCTGCTCACCCTGGGTTTCCAGCAACCCATGATCGCTGTACTTGAAAAGGTCCAACCCCCAGGTCACCAGATCGTTGTAAATATCCTCCCAGTGAGCGGGACTTTTAGCCTGGGCGATGCGGTCGGTCACCGCCATGAAATTGCTCATGTAGTCGCGGGTGATTTCTTCACCGGCAAGCTTGCGCGCCTCCACCTGTCGCTTCAAGGCTGACAAAACCTGAATAGGGCTCACCGGCTTGACCAGGTAGTCGTCGATGCGCTTGCCGATGGCTCGGGTAATCAGGTCTTCGGCCTCACTTTTGGTGATCATGATCACCGGAATGTTGTGGTCGATCTTGCGGATTCCTTCAAGGGTTTCCAGACCGCCCATTCCGGGCATCATTTCATCCAACAGGATGGCGTCGAAATTTTTCTCCCTGAGCATCGCCAGAGCATCCAAACCGTTGGTCACGCCTTCAACCTCGTAACCTCTCTCACCCAGATACATGGAATGAGAACGCAGTTCTTCAATATGGTCATCAACCCATAATATTTTATAAGCCAAGGTGGACTCCTTAATTTAAGGTCCCGGATCCAAAGGATGATTCAGGACTACCAGATCGGCCGGAGGCAAAACCACCTGAAAAGTGGTGC
>JAUUYW010000116.1 GCA_030590265.1 Candidatus Krumholzibacteriia bacterium | reverse complement strand
GCACAACGATGGAGTTGTCCACCAGCATACCGGCAGCCAAACTCAATCCACCCAGAGACATCAAGTTCAAGCCCACATTGGCAAAGTGAAGGAAGGCAAAGGTGGTCATGATGGAAACGGGAATGGCCAGGCCCACCACAATGGGGCTGCGCCAGTCCATCAGGAAGAAAAACAGGACGATGAAGGCCAGGCCGGCACCAAAAAGCAGCGACTGGTTCAACCCCTTGAAGCTCTCCTCAACAAAATCGGCATCCCGGTAGATGAAGGTGTAATCCAGATCGGGATACTGCTCACCGAGAATGTCCAGAATGTGATCCACCTCTTCGGTGGTGTTGATGGTGTTCTCACCGACTTCCTTGTAAAGATGCAGGGAGACAACTTCTTCATCGCCGTTGAGGGTGAACCCGTCGGGTTCCTTGGAAGTATCCAAAACCTCGGCCAGATCACCGATGACAATGCCAGGCCCGGCAGCTGGAATTTCGGTTTGCCGGATTTCATCCAGATTTTCAAACTCGCCCAGAATACGCAGCGGCAAATGCAGGGGCCCTTTGCGGATGCGTCCGCCGGGAAAACTGATGTTGGCCACCCGCAGGGCATAACTCAAGTCAGCCATGGTCAATCCGTACAGACGCATCTTGTTGAAATCAGGGCGCACCAAAATTTCCCGATCAGCGCCCCCGATAACTTCAGCCTGGCTGATGCCGTCGATTTGTTCGAGGGCGGGTTTGACCACTTCCCGGGCAAATTCGGTCATCTGGGGCATGGGACTGTCCCCGTGCAGTACCATGATGACGATAGGCCGGGCGCTGGGATCCCAACGCAAAATCAAAGGGCGGTCGGCTTCCTCTGGGAAATCGTCCCGGTAGGCCCGGCCATCAATGGCCTCCCGCAAATGCAGGTTGGCAAAGTCCATCTCCGTGCCCCATTCGTACTGCACGGTGATGGTGGAAACACCTTCACGGGTTTTCGAGACCACTCGGCGTACACCCGCCAAACCGGTGATCACCTCTTCAAGAGGCCGGGTCACCAAGCGGGTCAAATCGTCGGCTGGAGTATCGGAGTAGTTGGTGATCACCGTCAGGTTGGGATAGTTAATGGAGGGCAAAAGGTCGATGGACAGCAATTGCCGGGCCCGGTAACCAATGAGCACCAGACCCATGAAAACCATCAAAATTGCGACGGGGCGCCGAACAGCGGCCTTGATGATCATTGTGCGGCACCTTCAGCAATAGCACCTTCGCCCAAGTCGGCAAAATCCCACCGGCTCACGGCTGGAATGCGTTTGCGCACCTTGATTTTGGCTTCGTGAGCCAGGGTGAGGTGGTCGCTGACGATGACTTCATCACCAGGGGCAAGGCTGCCGCCGCTGTGCACCGCCAAAATCTCCACCCAGTCGTCGTTCATCAAACCAGTGTCCACATAAAGCCACTTGGCCCGGTCGTCATCCTTTTTGAAGACCAGAGTGCGGTTGTCGCGAGTCAGCAAGGCTGCTTTGGGCACCATCAGTTTGTCGGGATAGATCCAACCGGCGATGCGAGTGCGCACGAACATGCCGGGGCGGTATTTTCCTTCGGGGTTATCGAAGCGGATGATCACTTCGCAGGTGCGGGTGGCAATATCCAGGGTGGGGCTGATGACATCGATCTTGGCTTCAAGAGTTTCCCCGGTGGCCGGAACGCTCAACAGCACCGGGCGGCCTTCGCTCAGATTGCCCAGATCAGCTTCCAAAACGTTGATGACGGCTTCGAGATGGTCGTTGTTGAAGATGGTGCAGACGCTGGTTCCGGTGCTCACAATCTCACCGGCAACCATGGTCAGGCCCTGGATAATACCGGAAAACGGCGCCCGGATGTCGGTGTATTCCAGGTTCAGACGCGCTCTCTCTTCAGCCATGCGTGCTTCGGCCAGACCGGTGCGTTGCTGGAAGACGGCTTCACGAAAAGCACCCTTGTTCAGGCTGTCCATTTCCAGTTCCAGCAATCGGTTCTGATACTCTTCCCGGGTCAGTCCGCCACGTTTGTAAAGGCTTTCCAGCTTGTCCCGGCCGGTGGTGAACTCTTCCATGGCCGCATGGTTGACGGTGAAGGTGTCAGCTTCGGCTGCCATCTGGCTGAGGGCCTGCAAGTGCCGATAACGACTTTCTTCCAGGGCGATTTCGTACTCCCGGGGATCGATGCGGGCCAGCACCTGGCCTTTGCGCACGTGGTCACCATCGCGCACCAGCACCGAAAGCAATTCGCCGCCGACTTTGGTCTTGATGAGCAGAGATTTGGGAGTGCGAATGGCTCCGTCGGCAAAGACGGGCAATACCAGGTTACCCTGGGCAACTTCGCCTACATTGACCTTGATGGATTTTTCTTTCTTGGGCTTTTTGGGCTTCTCTTCCTGAGCTTCGCCATCTGTTTTCTCAGCAGTTTCTTCAGCTGTTACAGCAGAGGTGGAGTCGGCGGCGGTTCCGTCATCACCCTGGCCAAAACAACCGGCAAGGGCAACAACAGAAAGAATCAGGACCGAATACAGCAGCGTCTTCATTTCAAGCCTTTCAAAAGGTGTTCGTTTCTAAGAATCCAATTCAAAACAGATGACTTCCAGGAGGGTGGCTTCCTGTGAGGCTTCGCTGTCACCACTGGCGCCCATCTGGTTCAGAAAGGCATCCAGGGCGCCGGTCACCACAATGAGACGTCCATCAGGCAACAAATAGGCGGCATCCCGGTTGCGGTTGAATGAACCTTTCAGCGCCACTTGCCGTTCCAGTTTTCCTTCAGGACTGAACACGTCGAACAGGTTCCAGGTTCCTGCAGGAAGAGCCTCATCGCTGACGCTGGCCTGGACCCAAATCCGGCCATTGTTCATGACGGTCAACCCACCGATGGCCGGTTCGGTTTTTTCGATTTCCTTGCTCCTGAGCGGAACCGGATGGTATTTGGCAATGGCATCAATAATTTGCTCGGCAATTTCCTTTTGCCGGTCGGTGCGGGGTGCCGCCTGGTAGGATCGGTTGATGATGCGGGTCACTGTGCCGTCAGGATCCATGACGGAAATGGCATACTCATTGCGCGATTGGGCTATAAACAGCTGACCATTGGGTCCGATATCCATGCGTGACCAGGCAAAATCCATGGCATTTTCTTCCATGCGAAAGTCACTGTATTCGATGACATGGAGTTTTTTGACCAGACGATCAATCTGTCCGCCTTCCTTGTCGCAAAAGGACAGGAAGTAATTCTGCTTGCTCTGGCCGGTGCCACCAAACTCCATTTGGATTCCACCGAGGAACAAACCTTTTTCGGATTCCAACCCGCGGATCAGCACACCAAATTGGGCTTTGGTGCCATCCACGGTGAAGTTGGTTGTGCCGGCCGGAGTACCGTCAGCTGCTATCTTCACAATTTTGCCCGGGAAACCTTGCAGGATATTGACCGTGCCATCGGGCGAAACATAGAAGTCGCCGGGGCCACGCACTTCGCCGGGACCATCACCTTCGCTGCCCAATGAGATCAGAAGTTCACCATCGCCATTCAAAACATGAACCTGGCAAAGCTGTCCGTCCAGAATGTAGATCTTACCGGCTGGGTCCTGGTGAATTCGGGAAATGGTGCCGAAGAAAAAATCTTCATCCTCGCCACCGAGACGCCATTGCTCGGTCATGGCAATTGTTTCAACACCACCAGCGGGATGAGCCGGGTTGTCCACGATGGTCTGGCCTGAAACTACTGCGGCGGCCATCATCAATGACAAGCAAAAAATAGCGGCGAATGGGCGAGATAACATGATTCCCTCCAGATTAATCCGATACAATTCGGTAACAAATCACTTCCAGTGGTTGTCCTTCCAACTCTTCGGTTTCGTCCACTTCTTCATTACCACCCTGGCCCCAGTAGGATTTGAGTGCGTCAGCATATTGTTTGACCAGGACGATGATGTTATCACTGGCAAAAAATATTCTATCTCGAACACCCACACCTTCGCAGGCAATGGCCACGGTTTTTTCGAAATGGCCCGTCTGGTCGAAAACATCCCAGGTGGAGTGTATCCCGGCTGGTTGTTCCCTCAGACCACGGCTTGAAAGGACCCAAAGACGACCATCATCGGCCACCCGCATACGGGTGATGTCTTTTTCGGTCGCTGCCACTACGATATTCATGCGGTTACGGTTGCGTCTTCTGTAGGGCATTATTGCATCTTCAGCGGTTTTTTTCTCTTCGGCAGTGCGTTTCCAACTCTTATAGGGGCGTTTGATGGTATGGGAAAGGGTCCCGTCCGGATTGTAAGTCGTTATCTCATAGCTGTTTCGTTCTTCACTGACAAACACCCGGCCGTCAGGTCCGAGGGCCCAACCGCCAGCATGAGGAAAGAATTCCTTGGTTTCGGAAAATTCCTGTCCCCGGAACTCCCGAACCGTTGTCGTATCGTAGAAGAGATTGAGCCGCTCACCGCTTTCACCGTAGGAAGCCACAAAGTTGACGGCGGTGCGGGATTTTTCCCCCCTGGTGATGCGGGCACCACTGAACACCATGCGCCCGCCGCGGGAAGCGGCTCCGCGCAGGGCAAAAAAGCCACCGGCGGAGGGATCATCGCCACCAGGTCGAAATTCTCCGGCAGGCAGGCCGGATCGGTCGACCATGACGATTCGTCCGGGAAAGGATTGCACCAGGCCAACGTTTCCGTCAGGCATAAAGACAAGGTCGGCTGCCCGGGTAATCTCGCCTGGTCCTTCTCCCTGGCTGCCTAGAGAATGCACATATTCGCCATGGGCATCATAGACCATCACTTCGACCAGCTGAAAATCAAGCAAGTAGATATTGTCCTGGTCGTCGGCCAAAACCTGACCTACCACACCGAGGATGTTGTCTTCGTCATCTTCGCCGCCAATGCGCCACATCTCTTCCAGTTGCAAAGTTGTGGAGCCTTCGCTGCTGGTGGCTGGGTTTTCAACAACAGGAGCAGCCTGAGCTGGATTGCCAAGCAAGCCGGAAGAAAGCGAAAGGACACTCAGAATGGTAAAAAGGGACACAAGGCGGCGGATGGAAAGCAAAGCAGGTCCTCCAAAAGACAAGATTGGGTTCAATGACAGTGGGCACCTGCCCAACGAATTGGAATCGAAAAACAAGCGGTAAATTTACAACTATTTGGGGTTTTTCTCCACCCAGAGAACCAAACGATCGGTCACCTGGCTCATGCTGAGGCCCCCTCGCACTTCCTGAACCGTGATATTGTACTTTGATTCCATTAAAATCGACAGCAGCAACTTGCTTTGTCCGGAAGAGCGTGTTTCCAGCGGAAAATCGATCCAGGTGGTTTGGAATTGGTCGTGGCGTTGCCCGGAGAATTGATTCACGAGTTCCTGGTGACCGGCATTCGGCCAGGGATTAAGGTTGGCGCCGGCAAAAATCAACAAACGGGATAGGGTATTGGGGGCCTGGTTGCTGAAATGGAGGGCCAAGCCAGCGGCACCATCAACACCGGCCAAGGCCATTGCACTCAATTGGAAATAACCCTTGGCCCATTGGTTGAAGGCAATCAATTCAGAATTTTTCTCCTCAAGGGTCTGGGATAGGTTTGGATTTCCGTGGGGGATCAAATAAACAGGGAAATTTTGCCTGTCTGGGGCCACATTCGCCACCGGACCGTCCTGGTGTTCATACAGCTGAGCAATTCTTCCAATCAAACGGCTTTCGGAACCGTAAGAATCTGTCAGCAACACCACCGAGGCCCTGTTTTTTGCTTCACGAAAACCTTTGGGTAAATAAACACTGCACAAATGATTCTGTTCCTGGGGATCCTGCCAAACAAGTTGCATCAATCCTGTTTCAGGCAAAATGCTACCTTCTTCGCGGCCTGCTTTGAGGAGGGAATCCAGCATTTGCAATGTTGTGGCCACCTGTCCGGGATGGCGTCGAGGGGCCAAATTCTCCACAGCTTCTACAATGGTGTCCAGATAGTACTGGACGGTAGGCTGATCCCGGGTAGTGAGTTGCTCAATTTCACCCTGCAGGGCTTCTTGCCAGTTTGGGCCCAGGTTTAAAACCTGCGAACTCCAGACCAGGTTTTCGTCTGAAGGCAATTCCAGCTCCACTTTGACCAGGTAGGGGCCAATGGCCAGGGAGCGGAAATCAGCTGTTCGGGAAATGGAATTAACTCCTGGTTGGCAGGAAAAATTCGTCAGTGCCGCTCCCTCGGGTAAGACCGAATGACCCTGTTGATCCAGAAAATCAATTTTGAGCCGACCAGTTCCCGATTGAACGGAGATAATTTTAAGATCACATTTCAAGGGTTGGTCCACCAGCAGACTTTGGCTCAGTCGCCCTGCAAGAGACTCCCTGGATTCACTGGCAGCATCAAAATTCAGGGGAATATATCTGTGCAATTTTGCCGTTGGTGAAAAAGCTCGTGGATCAGGGAAAAGGGTGAAAATATCCCCAGCCTTTTCTCCACGGATGGACAGGTTCAAACCCAACGGTGAATCCACAAGAGGATGGAATGGCAGAATACTTTGCCAGCTGATGGAGGCGCTGATCACGGCCGTTTTTCCTTGGTCACGCAGACTGATTTTGGGAGTCAATTCGCCAACTGGTTGCCATCCCAACTGATCACCCAGATAGATGGCGCCGATGCCGGAGGTTTTGTTCTTGCCGAATCCAAATTGAAAGGTGTTGCCACTTTCAAAAGGCGAGGTGCCGTCTGGTATGGCCAAGGACAACATCACGCCGGGTCCGCCATGCCAGGGAGGTTGGATGGGTTGGGCAAACAAAGCAGCCAATTCCCCGGAAAGGCGGATTTCCAGCATCAGGGCTTGGGGCTGCCACTGGGTGCGGACAGAGGCTTCCCTCCAGGTGGAATTCGTTTTGGAAGTTAGTTCCTGCCAATCGCTCCAGGTTTTGCTCGACAAGTTGAGGCCGAGCTCACTGCTCAAAAGTATTTGTTGGCTTTGGTGAGCGGTGAAAAGGCTGGCAAAGGCCGGAGTGCTGGTCAGGTTGGTCAATTCGCTGTCGGCCATGGCGTAGCGGAAATCGTCGAACCCGGCTGCCAGGGCATCTTTGAAATGTTGCAAGGCCAGATCTGTTTGGCCCGCCAGACTGGAGACACAGGCCTGGTTGTAGTTCTCCATAACGGTGGTCCTGATGGCAGGTGAGGCTTGGTTGGTCGATATGGCCAAAACAATAAGGATGGAAAATAGGGATGCTGATAGACGGCCAGGAGTGTGGGTATGGAAAAACATCGTTGCCTTTCAAAAAAACTCAAAACGGTAATTCCAACTAAAAAAAGCCCTCCTTGGTGCCAGGGGCAAGGGTTATCCCTGATGGCTGCAAGAGGGCTCCATAAAGTCTCTCGTCTGATCAATCAGACTTATTGTTGGCCGCATCGATCATCTCGGCCTCACCTTGAACCGGAATGCGAGACATCACTTCTGTACGCTTCTCTTCTGGTAACGAATCAAATTGCTCAAGCAGATCGCCGATGGTCTCGGAAAGTGGCCTAAACGAAAGACCCGCCTTGATGGAATTTTGGTTATTGAAGGTGTGGAATCCCTTGTATTGGCCTTCGTAGGGTGTCCAGATAGGGAAATACACATCGGGGTGGGCATCCTGGAAGTTGGTGGACAGCCAGGTGAAGGTCGCATCGCTGCCGGTAACCGACTTGGCGGTCTTGACAACTTCCCCCATGGTCAGAACATGGGCCGGTCCACATCCATTGTATATGCCAGTGATGTTTTGCTCGGCCAGGTGGATGATCCATTCCGTCAAGTCCCGCACGTCGATAACCTGAATCGGGTCGTCCGGTGCGCCGGGAACAGCCACATTGCCGCCTTCCCGGACACGCAGGGGCCAGTACGTGAAGCGGTGGGTATGATCACCAGGACCAACAATGTAGGTGGGACGCACGACGGTGACGCGGCCAGGCATGGCCTCTTCAGCAGCTTTCTCACACAAGGCCTTCAGGGGACCATAGTTCTCCCATTGGGGCCCCATTTCTTCGATAGTTGGATCTTCCATAGTGGCCAACACAGCAGTTTCGTCCTGTCCGACGATAGACGTATTCCCGTAGGCGGAGATGGACGATACATAGATATATTGCCGGACGTTCGGACCCAGCAATTCCGCCGAAGCCTTCACGTGTCTTGGATAATAACCGCTGTTATCGATCACCACATCGAATTCGCGGCCCACCAGAGCTGACAACCCGTCGTCCTTATCAGGATCGCGATCGCCCTTCAATCTCTCGAGATCAGGATAAAGATCGGGCCGAGATTTTCCGCGATTGAACAGGGTTATTTCATGGCCATGGGCCTGGGCGGCTTCGATTTCCCAGGGTCCGATGAAGCCGGTTCCTCCGAGAATCAGGATTTTGAGTTTGGGGATGTCTTCTCCATCTTGCGACTCTGCGAAAGCTGGGCCAGCTATCAGAAACAAGGCAACAGCGGCGAGGGCAAGGCTGATATAGGGGTTCCTGATCATGGTCTCAAGCCTCCTGAGTGAGTGTTCTCCGTGGCACAACCCAATTTTTAATTGTCAATCAATTCAGCGTCAAGCAATATGATCCTGGATGCCAATCTTCCAGACAAGCAATCAAAATCCCAGGAGAGTGCCTGTGAAGCCCGATCTGAAATTATTGATTTCCCTGACCCTTTTGATCAGCATCGCACCGCTTGCCTGGGCCACCGATTGGGAAAATCCTGCCGTCTTCGATCGGAACAAGACTCCACCCCATGCGACCATGATGCCCTACCCTGATGTGGCTGCTGCCCTGCAAAACCACCGGACAGAATCACCTTTTTACAAAACCCTCAGCGGCATTTGGAAGTTCAACTGGGTGCGCAGTCCCGACCAGCGACCCGAAGGCTTCCAGAAGGACGATTTCAACGTAGCTGATTGGGACGATATTCCGGTCCCGGCCAACTGGGAAATGGAGGGTTCTGGAATTCCCATCTATGTCAATCAACCTTATGCCTGGACCCGCCATCCCGAACCACCTTTGGTCGACCATCAATGGAATCCTGTGGGGTCGTATAAACGGACCTTCAGGGTGCCCAGGGAATGGAAAAACAGGCGCGTATTGATTCACTTTGGAGCAGTCAAATCAGCCTTTTACCTCTGGATCAATGGAAAGCAAGTAGGCTACAGCCAGGGCGCCAAGACACCGGCGGAGTGGGACATCACCGAGTATCTGGTCCCGGGAGAAAACACCGTGG
>JAUUYW010000154.1 GCA_030590265.1 Candidatus Krumholzibacteriia bacterium | reverse complement strand
TTTCGGCCAGCATGGGGAGAATGACTTGGCTCATCACGTTCCCAGCCTTGACGATACCAAAACCACTTTGGATGGTCTTGGCCCGAAGGTGTTCACCATCAGCGCCGTCATCGGTGTGGTCGGTCTGGCCGCCACCGTTGGTCTGGGTGCAGCCGAAGGCGACGGTTTCCGTCATTTCGGTTTCAGTTATCTGGTGAATTTTGCATTTTTTCTGGCTATCAGTCTCGGGGCTTTGATTTTCCTGCCCATCAATTATCTGACCAAGGCCAGCTGGAGCATTGTGGTGCGCCGCATGGTTGAAGTTGTGGCGGCGGCCATGCCAATTTTGGCTGTGCTGGCCATCCCCGTCATTTTCCTGGCTGGACAGGTTTACGGCTGGGCCACACCCGAAGCGCGGGTCAGTCCTGCTTTGGCCCACAAGGCGGCTTTCCTCAGCAAAAACGCGTTCATCATGCGTTGGGTTTTTTACTTCGTCATCTGGACCGGCATGAGCTGGTTCTTCTGGCGCAACAGCGTCAAGCAGGATGCCGACGGTGACCTGAAGCTGACCCGTCGCCTGGAAAACTACAGCGGATTTTTCCTGATGGTCAGCGCCCTGAGCATTGCTCTGGCCGCTTTTGATTTGCTGATGAGTTTGGACTATGTCTGGTTCAGCACCATGTTCGGTGTGTATTATTGGGCGGGAGGATTTGTCACTTTCTTTGCCGTGCTGACCCTGATGACCATGGGCCTGCAGAACACCGGCCGTCTGACAAAAATCATCAGCCCCGAGCACTTTCACGACTACGGCAAGCTGATGTTTGCTTTCACTTTCTTCTGGGGTTACATCGCTTTCAGCCAGTACATGCTTTACTGGTACGCCAATGTGCCTGAAGAAACCTTTTGGTATTTGATCCGCTCGTCCAACGGCTGGGGAATTGTGGGTTTTGTGACTCTGTTCGCAACCTTCTGCCTGCCTTTCCTGGGCTTGATTTCCCGGTACGCCAAACGTCGCCGCAAGATCCTCGCCTTCTGGGCCGTGTGGATCATCATTGCCCAGTGGATCAACCTGTACTGGGTTGTGATGCCGGAATTCAGCAAGACCTTCACCATCGGAATCATGGACTTGACGGGGTTCCTTGGCGTTGGAGGAATCTGGATGGCGGGTATTGTTAAATTGGCCATGGGGGCTTCCCTGGTGCCGGTCAAAGACCCGCGTCTTGAAGATAGCCTTCGCTTCGAAAACGCATAGAAAATTGAACGCTTCGCACATTTGAAATTGCGATCTGATCAGGAGATGAAAATGGCTGAAGCCACAACGAACAATAAGACGGGGTTCAACACACCAGCAGTGGTGATGATCACGTTGGCGATCCTGATCTTCGTCTACGCCCTTTCCCTGTTTTTGCAGGGTGGATTCAACCATGCCTACGACCTGGAGTACCAGGCCAAGGTGTTGAACACCGAAGGGGGAGCGGCCGCCGAAGAATTGGCCGAACAGCAGGCGATTTTGGACGCGGGATACCGCTGGGTTGATGAGGCCAATGGCAAGGTTGGTCTGCCCATAGACGATGCAAAAGCTTTAGTGGTGAGCCAGGGCCAGTGAAACGACTCGGGCGAAACCTTGATGACCAGTTTCCAGGTTGATGACCAGACCGGTTGCCGAAAAACGGCGGCCCGAAAGGAATCATGATTTTGAGTGGAGCAATACCTTTCGTGGGAGCGGGCAAATTGTCCGCATGGTTCCCCCCGGATGCCTCCTTTCACGCCAGTGAGATGGACAGCGCCTTTTTCGGCATTTACATGGCCGCGGCTTTTGCCGTGGTGCTGGTTGTCGGCCTGGCCTTTGTCTACATCATGCAGTATCGGCGCAAGGAAGAGGGCGAAAAGGCGTTTCAAACCGGGAAAGCCAACATCTTCTTCCAGGCTCTGTGGGTGCTGGCTGCTGTAGGGTTGGCTGTTTTTGCCTTCAACCTGGATTTCTGCGGTTACATGGATCGCCAGGTGGCACCGGGCAATGCCTTGCAAATCGAGGTCACCGCCCGGCAGTGGGACTATGATTTTGCCTATCCCAATGGCTATGTCGCAGACACTCTGCATGTGGTGGTTGGGCAGCCCGTGCAGCTGAACCTATCCTCGGAGGACGTGGTTCATTCCTTGACTATTCCTGCCCTGCGTCTGAATCAAGCTGCATTGCCTGGGCAGAAAACGACAGCATGGTTCCAGGCCGACCGTCCCGGCTCCTATGAGGTGCGAAGTAATATTTACAGTGGTGATGGTTTTCCCGGTATGCAGACAGCTTTGGTAACCCACACACCCGCTGATTACGAAACCTGGATGGCCACCGTAACGGATATCTTTGCCGGCAAAACCATGGAAGAAGTGGGCGAGCTGCTCTACAACAAACACGGTTGCAAGGCTTGTCACAGCCTCAATGGCAGCAAGCTGGTTGGGCCATCCTTCCTGGATCTTTACGGCAATACTTTCGACACCAAAGAAGGTGTCCAGATTGTGGCCGACGATGCCTACATCAAGGAATCGATTCTCACTCCCAACGTTTCGGTCATCGCCGGGTTTGAGCCTGTCATGACACCTTACGAGGGGAAGCTGAACGACAAGGAAATCGAGGCCATCACCGCCTGGTTGAAGAGCATGTCCCAATTTGGCCAGCAGGAGGGCAATTAAATGAGTAGCAGCACCACTTATCTCGCTGACGGCGAGGGCCTGGGCGGCTGGTTCTCCACTTTCGATCACAAGAAGATCGCCTGGATGTTCCTGGGCTGGACCATGGGTATGTTCCTCTTTGGAGGAATCCTGGCCGGCTATTTCAAGCTGATGTCCTTTCTGGGCATGAATGTGGACCAAGGCACTTTGGACCGGATGCTCACTTATCATGGTGTCATCATGGTCTTCATGTTCATGGTGCCGCTGATTCCTTCGGTGCTGGGCTTTTTCCTGTTGCCTCTGCAATTGGGGGCCAGGGAGATGGCCTTGCCCGGTCTTTCCCGCTGCAGCCTGCGGTTCTATGCGCTGGGCGTCATCATGTTGCTGGCATCTCTGGTCACCTGTCCGGTGGGCAGCGGATGGACCTTTGCCACTCCCTATTCGCTGATCGACGGCGGTGCTTTTGTGCTGCTGGCCCTGGGCATGATGTTCATGGCCTTGAGCTGGGTCTTCACGGGAGTCAACTTCCTGGTCACCGTGCACCAGAAACGTGCCGAAGGCATGGGCTTTTTCCAGATGCCCATACTGGCCTGGTCACTCTACTTGACGGCTTATGTCCTGGTGGCCTCCGGGCTATTGTTGGCCATCGTTATCATGTATCTGGCTGCTGCTGAAGCCACGGGCCGCGGGTTGTTCAGCGGTTTGAGCAATCCCCTGGACTGGCAAAACTATTTCTGGTTCATCACGACTCCGGTGGCATTTTTCGCCATCATTCCCGCCATGGGTGTGATCACCGAAGTCATTGCCGGGATCAGTCGCAAGGCCGTGACCGGATACCGCACGGTGGTGGGTTCACTGATTGCCCTGTTGGCCATCAGTTTTGTCTCTTGGGGTGTGCATCTCATCGGTCATGGGCAAGACGCCGCCATCAGTTTCACCTTTGCCGTGCTCTCGCTGCTGGCTGTGGTGCCGGTGGCCCTGATTGTCTACAGCTGGCTGGCCACTTTGAATCGTGGGGCCATTTTTTGCGGAGCACCCACTACCTATGTGATTGCCTTCTTACTCAACGGTGGCATTGGCGCCATGCTGGGTTTGTTCCTGGTGAACATGTCTGTGGGTGACTATCTGGCGGCAACACTTTTCACAACGGCTCACCTGCATTACCTGATGATGGGTGGCGTGATGGGTGCCATGCTGGCCGGGCTTTATTATTGGTGGCCGAAGTTCACCGGCCGGCTCTATAACCAGAATATGGGTCGCCTGGGTGCGGCTCTGTATATGATTGGCCTGAACCTGGCCTTCTTCCCTCAGATCATCATGGGAGCCAAGGGATTGGCTCAGGGTGCTCACCTGGTTCCGGCTGATTTGGCCGGCTTGCAAAGTCTTTCCCTGACGGGAATGGCCATTCTGATGTGCGGTCTGGGCATCGCCGTGGTCAACCTGATGACTTCCCTGACCAATGGACCAGCCGCCCCGGCGAACCCCTGGGGCGCTTCCACTCTGGAATGGAAAACCGATTCTCCCCCGCCGGAGGGCAATTTTGAAACTCTCCCGGAGGGGAAGAGCCCTTATCTGTATTAATTTGAATATGGATATCAGTTGAAATGGGCCTGCTGTGGAAATTTACCCAGCAGGCTTTTTTTTGCCAACAAGTCCCCATTTCCCAGATAAAAGATAAGTTTATCCACTATTGTCATTAAGCCCCACCAAAAAACTCGGAATTTTGAAGGTCCACAACCATGATATGAGGGGGAATTGACCTTATTTTCAGTTGAAAAAAACTGGGCACCTGCCATAGTATCCCGCTGGACTGTTCTGTTTCAACAGTCACTTGTTTTTTCGCTTTTTTCACTTGGATTCAGGAGGATGCGATGAAGTTCTATTCCAAGCTTGGGGGTGCCTTGCTGCTGGTAGCTTTGATTAGCATGACAGTTAGCAGCTTCGCCTTTGCAGAGTCAAACCTTCAAAAAGTTATGAAGGAACGCGGCTTGACCGAAAAAGACGTTTTGGCCGCCGCCAAGACCTACACTCCCACAGGTGGCCGCGACGAGTACATCGTTTGCAGCTCCGGTGGTCAGAGTGGTCAGATTATTTTCTATGGAATCCCTTCCATGCGCATTCTGAAGTACGTAGCTGTTTTCACTCCCGAACCCTGGCAGGGTTACGGCTTCGATGACGAATCCAAAGCTGTTTTGGCCCAGGGTCGTATCAATGGCAAAGACATCGTTTATGGTGATACCCACCATCCCGCCTTCTCGGAAACCGACGGCGACTACGATGGCAAATACATCTTCATCAATGACAAGGCGAACCCTCGCATCGCAGTCATTGACCTGCACGACTTTGAGACCAAGCAGATCGTGGTCAGCCCTTTCTTCAAGTCTTCTCACGGTGGCTGTTTTGTCACTCCGAACACCGAATACATCATGGAAGCCGCCCAATACGCGGCTCCCTACTCCAGCGATTTCGTCTCCTTGAACGATTTCAACGAAGAATATCGCGGTGGTCTGACTTACTGGAAATTCAACAAGGAAATCGGGCGCATTGAGCCCGAAAACTCCTTCACCTTCGAAATGCCTCCATACAGCCAGGATCTCAGCGATGCCGGTAAGGGTCCGAGTTACGGTTGGGGTTTCAACAACTCCTTCTGCACCGAGCGTTATGTTGGCGGCATCGAGAAAGGTCGTCCACCTTACGAGGCCGGTTGCTCCTCCAAGGACACCGATTTCCTGCACGTGACCAACTGGAAAAAAGCTGAAGAACTGGTCAAAGCCGGTAAGGTCAGCAAGTTGAACGGTGCTTACCTGATCACCATGGAACAGGCCATCGAAGAAGAACTGATGTTCCTGATTCCCGAGCCCAAAAGCCCTCACGGTGTCGATGTAACTCCCGACGGCCTGAACATCCTGGTGGCCGGCAAGTTGGACAGCCACGCCTGGGTTTACAGCTTCGAGAAGATCATGAAAGCCATCAAGGACAAGAACTTTGAGGGCACCGATCCTTACGGTCTGCCCATCATCGCCCTTGATACCGCCCTGGACCGTTCGGTCAACGTTGGCCTGGGCCCTCTGCACAACCAATTTGATTCCGAGGATGGCGTGGTTTACACCTCCATTTACGTGGACTCGCAAATCACCAAGTGGAATTACCGCACTGGTAAAATCCTCGACACCATCCCCATTCACTACAACGTTGGTCACCTGATGACCATGGAAGGCGACACCAAAAATCCTGACGGAAAATATTTGGTGGCCCTGAACAAATTGTCCATTGACCGCTTCAACCCGGTTGGACCTTTGCATCCCCAGAACCATCAGCTCATCGACATCAGTGGTTCCCAGATGGAATTGCTGTACGACATGCCTTTACCTTTGGGCGAGCCTCACTATGCGGCGGCCATCAGGGCCGACAAACTGCAACCCGTCGTCCGGTACAAGACCGGTTGGAACAGTCGCACCGATGAGAAGAGTGAATTCCGCTGCCGCGCCGGACGCGAGAAAGTGGTTCGTGATGGCAACAGGGTTCATATTTACGGAACGCTGATCCGCTCCCACATCACTCCCGAGACCATCGAAGTTTATGAAGGTGACGTCGTTTCGATTCACCTGACCAACCTCGAGCGGGCCCAGGATGAGGTGCACGGTTTCGCCATGTACGGTCACAACGTGCAGTTGTCCATCGAACCTGGTAAGACCGCTTCGGCCACCTTCACCGTGGATAAAGCCGGTGTGTATCCTTACTATTGCACCGAGTTCTGCTCGGCACTGCACCTTGAAATGCAGGGTTACATGCTGGTCATGCCCAAGGGTTACAAGGCTGAGGAAAAGGCTATTATCGATGGTGAGAAATACACCAAGGCCGACTACGAAGGCCAGGTTGCCACCAACATTGCCACCCAGGATGTCATCAACCAAGTGGTTGGTTTCATCACCAGCCACAACTACAAGGATTTCCCCATTGTGGTTCACCTGGTGGAAGATGCCACCGACCAGCTCGGTTTTGCCGAAGAAGCCAAAGGCAAGAGCGAAGCTGCTGCAGCCAAGGGTGATTTCCAGAACGCCATGCTCTGGGCCAACCAGTGGTGGCAGTATCAGGTCAAGACCGCCGACCTCGGTTTGCGGGCCAAGACTCACCTCGAACAAAATGGTGCCAAAAAGATCAAGTAATGATGTGATCAATGCTTGATTGTGATTATCATGTTCGAGAGTGCACAAACAACATCAGGTTCCGGGCCCAAGGTCCGGAACCTGATGCCTTGTTCGACAGAATTGACATGGCTAATTCAGAAAACCGACAGATTGAATCGGAGGATGTTCCAACATGAAATTTTTCCTGAAAATGACCAACCTTTCCCTGCTTTTGCTGGCCTTGACGACCTTGGCTTCATGCACCTGCGGTGATCGGGAGGAACGCCAGGCTGCGGCTCGCGAACGTCAGGGTATGATCCTGGCCAACACGGTCGAGGTGGTTCAGGAAACCGAAGGCGCCCGACTCTATCGGGAGAAAACCTGCAGCACCTGCCACGGTGAGGACGGCATCAACCCTCTTCTGCCCAGCTATCCGGTGATCGCCCAGCAAGGTGAGCAGTACGCCCTTCAGCAAATGTTGGACATCAAAAGCGGTGCTCGGACCGCTGGGCAGTCAGCTGCCATGAAACCTATCGTCCAGGGTGTGACAGATGAAGAACTCGCCATCCTGGCCACTTTTATCGCCACGGAATTGGGTCAGGGAAAAGCCATCGGCAGTGGGAATCCTGACGAGAGCTCCATCGGGGGCAAACTTTTCAAATCCAAAACATGCGTGGCTTGCCATGGCAAGGATGGTAAAACGCCCATCCTGAAAGCCTATCCTAAAATCGCCGGACACGGCGCCGAATATGCCAAGTTGCAAATGCTGGACATCAAACACGGTGACCGCGCCAACAGCCAGGCCGTCTTGGGCATGAAAGGTATCATGCACTTGGTGACCGAAGAGGAAATCAGTCATCT
>JAUUYW010000209.1 GCA_030590265.1 Candidatus Krumholzibacteriia bacterium | reverse complement strand
TCCTACCAAATAATTTTGGTCGGATTCGAATCCCTCCGAGAATGACTATAACTCATCAATTTCCTCATCTTGGTCGTCACCCACCGGAACTATGACCACCGAATCAGTGCCAGCGATGGGCACACCTGAATAAGTCTCACCGGTAAGCCTTCCTTCCGTCGAATCGCAGGAAATCGTGGTTTCGGACAAGCGGAAATGGAAGACAAGATCGATGTCGCCATCCTCGTCTACATCCTCTTCGTGTCGTTTTGGCCCTCCCGAAACTCGGTCACGATGACTTTCGGTTGCGCCTTCGAATTCGACCGTGGTGTGGTCAACTGTCAAGGCGTCGAAATCTTCTGTGGTGAGGATTGCCACGGGAATTATTTGACGAACATTTTCGCAGTTGATGGCGTTGGGGTCGCTACCGGGTTTGATGTCGATCAGGATATTGTCTGGGCCCGCGCCAGCAGGTAGATCGACCAGGGCCACGATCAAGGACAAGCAATCGGAAAAGTCGCCTGAAATGAGTTCAAGGGTCTGGGGTGCTGGCCCAGCAGCGACGAGGTCGGTGGTGACTTCGAAATTGATGATGTCCCAAAGGGTGTCCCACTGTGGCGTAGGGCTGTTGTTGGCACTTGGTACGGTGAGCCCGGTGGCCCAGCTGAACAGGTCAGGATAGAAGAGCCAGCCACCTTCAAATTTGACCGTGTCGTTGATCAGCAGGGCATCGTCGGCCCAATTCTGCCCGTCGGCAATGTGCAACTGCATGCTTGCCATGCCGTCCTGGTAGTTGATACCGTCTAATGTGACGTTCCAGCCGTCATCGTCATAGATATTGGCCGTGTTGGAGTCATTGCCGTGGAATATGGAAACGTCCCTGTCGTTCGAATCGTCACCGTCGTCAAAGAAAACGATCAGCGAGGCTCCATTGGTGTTGACGGAACCGGATCCGAATCCAGTGAGTGCATAGTTTCCATCACCGATGCTCTGGACAAGGGAAGTCAGGTCGGCAACGTAAGCCTGACTATTGAGGAATCCCCAGCAGTTGTCCGATGAGTAACCGATATTGATTCCGCTCACCGCCTGACCGTTGACAAAAACGTCAGCATTGGCTTGGGGATCTTCCGAATTCGTTGGACCATGCCAGTACAGATAGGCTTCTGATACTGAACCGGTTACGCCACTCAGGACAATGGTCCCAGGTGGGTTCGGTGGTGAGGAATAGTTTCGCATGCCGCCGATCCCGGCACTCACAAAATCAGTATTGTAGATGGTTTGTGAAAAAACGATCCCACTAATTGATTTGTCCGCAGACGAGCCGCCTGATTTTGCTGTTTCGGTGTCGCAATTGTCGTTGGAGCCCCCGACACCATCGACCAGGCCTTCAAAACTGATTGGTGGAATTCGGTCGCCTGGTGCGGCGACCTTGCTGCCCTCAGGGGACATGGTCGTCGTGGACTCCTCACGACTGCAACCGCTGGCGATCATCAAGATCGTTGCCAAGGTTACCATTAGAATCAATAGTCCATGGTTCTTAATTGAAATAAACATCGTACACCCTCCAAAAGATGTGATAAGGAAATGGAGCGCTGTCCCCCAACACTCCCGATCTGGATGGTGTCCGACTAGATGAATATCACTAGATCCAGTGGGATTACATAAACCCCACTAATTTAGTAGCATATCCAGTCAAGTATGTCAATGCTGTTTACATAATGCGCCGTTCATACTCTACAATTCGATTTTTACTTGAGGATCTGGCTGGAGCTATCCACATCGCCAAGGCCAAAAATTGAAATCTGCGAATCCAATTTTTCAGTACGGGAAAATCTGCGAAGTGTACCTTTAGGAACAGTCTTGAATATTAGAAATATTTCCCCACCCCATTGAGTTTAAATAATTTAAAAATTAAGTATTGGCAGCCAAAGTTATGGTACACCGGTTGCATAGTTCAGGGTGTGCGTCAGATTGAACAATACATTCCCGAATGAAGGAGAAAAACCATGACTCGTTACCTCATCACTCTACTGACTGTCATCTCAATGCTCATGCTGGCCTCTTTGGCCGCGGCTCAGGATTTTGGACCTGGTCAAGGCCATGGCGTTGGCGGATTCATTGATGAAGACGGCGACGGTTTCAACGACAACGCTCCCGATGCTGATGGTGATGGCATCCCCAATGGCATGGACGAGGATTATGTGCGACCCGAAGACGGTTCAGGCAATATGTATCGTCACGGTCAGGCCGAAGGCTTCACCGGCCACATGGGCGAATTTGCCCAGGGTCAAGGCCAGGGTCAGGGTTATGGTCCTGGTGACGGCACCGGATTTGGTAACGGCGGCGGCATGGGCCCTGGTGACGGCACCGGATTTGGTCCTGGCAGCGGCGAATGCCAAGAAGACGGCGTAGTGACAAAGATGGAAGATCGTGGACGTCGGGGCGGACGCCGGTAAAACCATCATAGCCTAAAAATTGCAAGAGGAGGTCCGGTTCCGGGCCTCTTCTTTTGACATCCAGACCGAACTATTCGACCTCACCCTATTTCAAATCCCAACACAATCCTGTATAATCATGTTCAGTCATCTGGTCCAATTCCCTGGAGGATTTCATGTTTCGCCTATCACGGGTCTTCATTTTCATTTCGAGCCTGCTCCTTTGTTGCACCACAGGATTGGCTTCGGCCGAACCGGAAAAACTCATTCTGGAGCATTCCACAAAACCGGTTGAATTCAAATTGCTCAATGAAGGTCCCAGCGGATGTGACATCCTGTTCGAATTGAACGAGATGACCAAAGAAACCATAACCGTGGACAAAGAAGTCTTTCAGGCTCTGACCATTTCCCGCGGGGGTATCTCCGGTCTGGACGGACAGCCCGGCCTGCCTACCTTTTCAGGGATGATTGCCGTACCTGAAGGACATTCAGTCCAATTGGAAATCGTTTCGGTGGAAGAAAAAGAGTTCTTCGGAATGCGCCTGTTTCCTGTGCAACCCGACCAGGCTGAGTCCTTTGTGATTGACCGGGCCGCCTATGGGGCCATGAATAAAACCGAAACCCTCGTGGTCAAACTGGGTGACCCCGCAATCTATCTCGGCCAAACCATTGTTTCGTTCACGGTTCACCCGGTGCAATACCAAGGTGGCCAGGACATCATCAATGTTGCCTCCCGGATCGCCCTGCGCTTTAACTTTGTAGCCGATGGCCAAGGCCTCGCTTCTCGCCGAACATTCGAAACCAGTCCCCAATCTTTTTCCCGGTTGTTGGATGACCTGTTGGTTAACACGACCTCCAGTGTTAAGTCCGATTCTTCGGCCATGGGACCCGGCACCTACCTGGTGATCACTCCCACCAGTGTTGAATCCACCATCACGCCCCTGGTGAACTGGCGAAGACGACAAGGATACAATGTCATCGTGGCCAAAACCGAACAGATCGGGACCACGTTCATCAACATCAGGAATTATATCCAAAATATCTATGACACGGTGGAACCACCTCTCGAGTATGTCATGCTGATTGGAGATGCCAACGGTTCAGTGACCTGCGCTACGGGAACCGAAAGCCTCTCCGGATGGAATGGAGAAACAGACCATTATTACACCACTCTGGATGGCAATGACATCCTGTCCGATATTCACATCGGCCGGTTGACTGCCAGGGATCCGACTCAGCTCTTGTCCATCATCAACAAGATTGTCACATACGAAACCAATCCACCCATGACCGAGGATCCCGATTGGTTCAACCGGGCCACGGTGGTGGGCGATTCTGATGATTCCGGCATCACCACCATCTATGTCAACCAGTGGCTGAAGGCTCAGCTTGAAGACCAGGCCTACACCCAGGTGGATACTATTTTTTACGGAAATTTTCCGAATCTGATGCATGCTTCCCTGAACCAGGGCGTTTCCATATTTGGTTATCGGGGATTCTACGCCATGAGTGGATATACCCCTGGGTTGATCTCGCTGTTGCAGAACGGGAACGAGTTGCCTTTTGCCGTGCTTCCCACTTGTGATACCGGTTCTTACCGGAACTATACAACCGCCCATTCGGAAGCGTTCCTGCGCGCCCCCAACGGTGGTGCCATTGGTGCCATTGCTCTTTCCACAATTGGCACCCACACCCGTTACAACAACTGTTTGTATCATGGCATTTGGGAAGGCATGCTCAACACCGGCGACCACCACATGGGCGCGGCCCTCACCCGGGGCAAAATGGAGCTCTACAACAACTATTATTTATCCGAACCTGCATCCGCCGAAATCTGGGCAACCTGGGCCAATTTGATGGGTGACGCCGCCACGGATATCTGGCTGGATAAACCCTCGATAATGACGGCAACCTACCCTTCTTCTTTGCCGGTTTCAGCCAACTCGGTTCCGGTCACCGTAACCAAGGATGGTTCTCCTGTGGAAGGCGCTCTGGTGGCTCTTTACAAAGCTGATGAATTGCGATCTACGGGCTACTCCGATGCCCAGGGTCAGGTCAATCTGCCTATCAGTGGACAATCATCAGGCACTCTTCTGGTCACAATCACCATGCACAACCATCTGCCTTACCGTGGCTGGATTTCCCTTGGCAATGTGGATGTGTTCGCGGGTTTGTCGGAATTGGAACTGACCGGAGGCAACGGTGACAACCTGGTGAACCCGGGCGAGACACTCGACCTGCGTTGTGCTCTGGAAAGCCTGGGGACAAACCTGGCCGCCGGAGTGACTGCCACTCTGGTCAGCCGGGATCCTTTGGTGACAGTGATTGATGGAAACGAGTTCTTCGGTGACATTCCTTCCGGAGCCACTGCCTGGTGCCAGGAATCGTTCCAGATCCTGGTTTCCCCCCTTGCCCGGGACCAACATTCGGTCACCCTGGACCTGGTGGCCACAAACGGCAGCGAAGAATGGACTTCAGCCATCAGCTTAATGGTTCAATCTCCGGAATTCTCTGTTTTTGAAACCAGCTGGTTCGGCCAACAGAGTGGTCCGTCTCCGGGTGAGTACGGGGATCTTGTATTGGTCCTTTCCAACACCGGCAGCCTTCCCGCTGGTGAGTTGAGCGCTGAACTGACGACGGAAAGTCCCTGGATTTTGATCACTGATGAAACAGGTGCTTTTGGGGCCTTGGATTCGGGCGCTTTGGGCGACAACAGCTTCAACAAATTCTCATTTCAAGTCAGCAACGAATGTTTCGTGGGCCATCTGGCCACCTTCGAATTGTCTCTGACTTTACCCGATGGCCTGGTCCGCACCACGGAATTTCAGATGACCGTGGGCCAAACAGCCAGCACCGATCCCATCGGCCCGGACATTCGAGGTTATTACGCCTTTGATAATACCGACCTTACGTACGACCTGGCGCCAGTCTACCAATGGATCGAACTTGATCCCGACCTTGGTGGGCCAGGCACCGATGTTGGCCTGATGGATTTTGGCTGGGAACAGGATAGAACCCTCGCCATGGATCTGCCTTTTTCTTTCCAGTATTACGGGCAGGATTTCGACCAGATATCCATTTGCTCCAACGGTTGGGTCGCCATGGGGGTGACATCCCTCAAACATTATCGGAATTACACCATTCCCAGTGCGGGAAGTCCGAACGCCATGATTGCTCCGTTCTGGGACAACCTTTATCAACCTTCGGGCAGCCTGGTTTATTACTGGCATGATGAAACCAACGACACCTTCGTTGTGCAATGGAACAATCTGCGCAATCATTACGGCGCCTTGCAAAATTTCCAGCTCATTTTGCGGGACCCAGCTGTTCATTCCACTGTCAACGGAGACGGCCAGATCGTTTTTCAGTATCACACAGTGAACAACACCGACCACGAAAACGGGTACGCCACAGTGGGCATCCAAAATCTTACCGGAGACGACGGACTGCTCTACACCTACTGGGACCAATATGCCAGTGGCGGAGCTCCCCTGGAATCAGGCCGGGCCATTCTGTTCACGCCAATCCCGCCGGGCCTGGAACCGACTTGTGATTTTTCTCCTGACCATTTCACCCTGACGATGGCTCCCGGCCAGTCGCAGGAAGAAACCCTGGTCATCGCCAACAATGGCGAGCCGGATTCAGAACTGTTCTACACCATCGAGAAGATCGATCCCTACGCTCCGGTTCGGGGCAATTCAGACAAGAATATGGAAGGGTCGACCATGACTGCTGCCATTTCTGTTTATCCGGTGGGCGAAGTTGCGGAAGTTGTCTTCATGGTGACCAACAACAG